>NZ_JABWRI010000035.1:0-64402 GCF_014268865.1 Pseudomonas sp. BW16M2
CCCCCCCGCCGCCGGGGGGGGGGGCCACCCCCGCGTCTACAGGGTCGGCGTCACCAACCGATACCCCACCCCCGCCTCGGTAACGATGAACCGCGGCGCCGTGGGGTCATCCCCCAGCTTCTGCCGCAGGTGCCCCACCACGATGCGCAGGTAGTGGGTGTCGTCCACATGGGTCGGCCCCCAGATGTCCTTCAGCAGTTGCTGCTGGGTGATCACCCGCCCCGGGTGCCCGGCCAGCTGCGCCAGCAGCGCGTACTCCTTGCGCGTCAGCGCCACCTCGACGCCCTCAAGCGTCACCTTGCGAAAGGCGAAATCCACCACCAGCGGCCCGAAGCTCGCCGCCGACGACACGGTGCCCACCTGGGGCGCCTGACGCAGCAACGCCCGCACCCGTGCGAGGAATTCCTGGATGCCGAACGGCTTGGTCACGTAGTCGTTGGCCCCGCCATCCAGTGCATCGACCTTCTGCACCTCGCTGGCGCGCACCGACAGCACCATCACCGGTACCGCGCTCCATTCACGCAGCTCGCGCAGCACCTGCTGGCCGTCCATATCTGGCAGGCCCAGGTCGAGCACCACCAGGTCGGGCTTGTTCAGCGCGGCCTGGGCCAGGCCCTCGCTGCCGGTGGCGGCCTCGAGCACCTTGTAGCCCTGGGACGCCAGGCTGATACGCAGGAACTTGCGGATCTGTGGCTCGTCGTCGATGACCAGCAGGGTGGCGGCTTGGCTCATGGGGCTTCACTTTCGGTTTCAGGTTGAGTGGGCAGCGGCAAGCATAGAGTGATGCAGGTACCGTGGCCATCGATGCCGTCATCGACCAGGATGCGCCCACCATGGGCGCCTATCATGCCCTGGCAGATCGCCAGGCCCAGGCCGGTGCCCTGCCCGCCCCGGTCGCCGCGGGCGGCGGTGTAGAACATGTCGAAGATCTTCTCGCGCTCGTCCGGAGGAATGCCGGGGCCTTCGTCGGCGACGGCGAAGCACAGCTGCTCGTCGCGCACCGAGACCTGCAGCTCCAGGCGGCCCTGCGGCGGGGAGAAACGGGCAGCGTTCTCCAGCACGTTGATCAGCGCCTGCTCGATCAACGCCGCATGCACGAACAGCAGCGGCAGCTCGGGCGGCACTTCGGTGTGCACGCGCAGGGGCGCCAGCACCACGCGCAGGCGATTGAGGGCACTGCCAACGATGTCGGCCGGGGCCACCCAGTCGCGGGCCAGCTTGAGGGTGCCGTGGCCCAGGCGGGTCATGTCCAGCAGGTTCTGGATGTAGCGGTCCAGGCGCTCGGCTTCGTTGCGGGTGCCTTCGAGCAGTTCGCGGCGGTCGTCCGGGGGAATCGCATCGCCCAGGGCCAGCAGGCTGTCGATGCTGCCGCGCATGGACGTCAGCGGGGTGCGCAGGTCGTGGGATACCGAGGCGAGCAAGGCGCTGCGCAGTTGCTCGGTTTCGCCGTGCAGGCGCGCGGCTTCCAGTTGTTCGCCAAGGCGTGCGCGGGCCAGGGCCTGGGCCAGGGGTTGTGCCAGGGCCTTCAGCAGGCGGCGGCGTTGGGCACTCAGTGGCTCGCCATCGCGGGGACGAATGCCGAGCAGCGCCAGGGGCTGCTCTTCCACGGCCAACGGCCACCACCACCAACGGCCGTGAGGCAAGGTGTCGCTGCCAAAGCCTGCGGCCTGGCCATGCTGCCAGGCCCACTCGGCGGCGGCGCGTTCGTTGTCGGTGAAGGCATGGTTGCCGCCGCTGGCGACCTGTAGCAAGCCATCGGCGCTGCGTTCGAGCAGGCACACCTGCACGTCCTGCCAGCCGTCCATATGCTGGCCGGCGGCGCTGAACACGGCCTGGCGGTCGGTGGCCACGGTCAGGCGGCGCGACAGGTCGAGCAGCTGGTTGGTCTGCGCCTGGGTCTCGCGCAGGGCCTGCAGCTGGCGGCGCTGGCGGGCGGCAAGATTGCCGGTGAGCGCGGCCATCAGCAGGAAGAACACCAGGGTCAGCACGTCTTCTTCACGCTGGATGGCAAAGGAGAAGTTCGGTGGGATGAACAGGAAGTCATAGGTCAGGAACGACAACGCCGCGCAGGCCAGCGCCGGCCCCAGGCTGCTGCGCACCGCCACCAGCAGCACGGCGGCGAGGAATACCAAAGAGATGTTGGGCAGCGCCAGCATGCTCGACACGGCCCAGGCCAGGCCGGTGGCCAGCACCGTGGCGAACAGCGCCAGCAGGTAGTGACGCCATACCCAGACGCGCTTGACCGCCGCCCGCGCCGGTTGCGGCTGGGTGTCGCGGTCGAGCACGTTGATCTCCAGGCCGTGGCTCTCGCGCAACAGGCGCGCGGCGACGCCGGCGCCGAAGAAGCGCCGACGCAGCAGGTCGCGGGACTGGCCCACCAGCACCAGGCTGGCGCGGCGCTCGGCGGCGTGCTGGATCAGCGTGCGCGCCACCTCGCCAGCGCGCAGCAGCACCACTTCGCCGCCCAGGCGCTCGGCCAGTTGCTGGGCGGCCTGCAAGCGATGGCGAGCGGTCTCGTCGCGCAACCGACCATTGTCCACATGCACGACGCTCCACGGCAGGTGGCGACGCTGGGCCACGCGGCAGGCATGGCGCACCAGACGCTCAGCCTGGTCGTCGCCGTCGATGCCCACCAGCAAGCGACCGCGCAGGGCCGGGGCTTCCTGGCCGCGCTGGCGGTAGCCGCTGGCCAGGTCCGCGTCGACCTGGGCAGCGGCGGTCTGCATGGCCAGCTCGCGCAGGGCGGTGAGGTTGGTCTGGGAGAAATAAGCCTCGATGGCCGCCCGCGCCTGTTCGGGCACGTAGACTTTGCCCTCGCGCAGGCGCTCGAGCAGTTCACGGGGTGGCAGGTCGATCAGCACCAGTTCGAAGGCTTCCTGCAGCACCCAGTCAGGCAGGGTCTCGCGCACCTGCACGCCGGTGATGTCGCGGACCTTGTCGTTGAGGCTTTCCAGGTGCTGGACGTTGACCGTGGTGTACACATCGATGCCGGCGGCGAGCAGCTCCTGCACGTCCTGCCAGCGCTTGGCGTGGCGGCTGCCGGGGGCGTTGGTGTGGGCCAGTTCGTCGACCAGCACCAAGGGGGGCGCGGCCTTGAGCAGGCCGTCGAGGTCCATTTCCTCGAGCATCACGCCACGGTACTCGCTGCGCAGCAGCGGTTGCTGGGTCAGGCCACCGAGCAGGGCCTCGGTCTCGGCGCGGCCGTGGGTCTCGACCACCCCGGCCACCACGCGCACGCCCTGGCGTTGCTGGGCGTGGGCGGCCTGCAGCATGGAAAAGGTCTTGCCGACCCCGGGCGCGGCGCCGAGAAATACCTTGAGCCTGCCCCGGCCTTCCCGGGGCAGGCCCGCCAACAGCGCGTCGGCGCGGGCGGAGTCACTCATGTTTTGTCCTTTTTTGCCTCATTACGTGGTCGATGTAGGAGCGGCCTTGTGCCGCGAAAGGGCTGCATAGCAGCCCCAGGCGATTTGCGGCGATGCAACAATCGCTGGGGCCGCTGCGCGGCCCTTTCGCGGCACAAGGCCGCTCCTACAGGGGTATCAGTGCACGGCCACTGGCGCCAAGCGCTCCAGCGCCTGGTTCAGCGCCAGCACATTGACCACGGGCGGCCCGACCAGTGGACGCAGGGTGGCCTCATTCACCAACGCTTGCAAGCGTTCCTCCGAGACCTGCCGCGCCGCCGCCACGCGCGGCAGCTGGTAAGCGATCGCCTCGGGCGGCAGATGCGGATCCAGCCCGCTGCCCGAGGTGGTCAGCAGCGCTTGAGGCACCGGCCCCTGCTGCCCCTGGTACTGCGCAGCGGCATCAGTCTTCACGCGCTCGGCCAGCGCCGGATTGCTCGGCGCCAGGTTGCTCGCGCCACTGGCCACGGTGGCATAGGCACCCGCCGAAGGCCGCGACTGGAACCAGGCGTCACCCTTGAACTCCTGGGCGATCAGCGCCGAGCCACGCACCTCGCCGCGGTCATCGCGCACCAGGCTGCCGTTGGCCTGCTTGGGGAAGGCGACCTGGGCAATACCGGTCACCGCCAGGGGATACAGCGCGCCGGTGACCAGGGTCATCAGCAGGACCAGGCTCAGGGCCGGGCGTACATAAGCGGTCATGTCAGTCTCCTCAGACCAGGTGCAGCGCAGTGAGCAACATGTCGATCAGCTTGATCCCGGCGAACGGCACGATGATGCCGCCCACGCCGTAGATCAGCAGGTTGCGCCGCAGCAGGTGGGCGGCGCTGGCGGCCTGCACCCGCACCCCGCGCAGGGCCAGGGGGATCAGCACGATGATGATCAGCGCGTTGAACACGATGGCCGAAAGGATCGCGCTCTGCGGGCTGGCCAGGTGCATCAGGTTGAGCACGCCCAGTTGCGGGTAGATGGCGGCGAACAGCGCCGGCAGGATGGCGAAGTACTTGGCCACGTCGTTGGCGATGGAGAAGGTGGTCAGCGCGCCGCGGGTGACCAGCAGCTCCTTGCCCACCTGCACCACGTCCAGCAGCTTGGTCGGGTCGCTGTCCAGGTCGACCATGTTGGCGGCCTCGCGGGCGGCCTGGGTGCCGTCGTTCATGGCCATGCCCACGTCGGCCTGGGCCAGGGCCGGGGCGTCGTTGGCGCCGTCACCGCACATGGCGACCAGGCGGCCATCGTTCTGCTCCTGGCGGATGCGCGCCAGCTTCTTCTCCGGGGTGGCTTCGGCGAGCACATCGTCCACGCCGGCCTCGGCAGCGATGGCGGCAGCGGTCAGCGGGTTGTCGCCGGTAACCATCACGGTGCGAATGCCCAGCTTGCGCAGTTCGGCGAAGCGCTCGCGGATACCGGGCTTGACCACGTCCTTGAGGTGGATCACGCCGAGCAGGTGCTTGTCGACGCACACCAGCAGCGGGGTGCCGCCACTCTGTGCGATGCGCTCGACCTCACGGGCCAGGGCGCTAGGCAGCTCCAGGCGTTGCATGCCACAGAAGGCCAGCACCGCGTCGACGGCACCCTTGCGGTAGCGGCGCTGCTGGAAATCGATGCCCGACAGGCGGGTCTCGGCGCTGAAGGCGATGGCTGTGTACTGCTCGGCCGAAGGCTCGGCGAAATCGTGCAGCTGGCGCAGGTACTCGACGATCGACTTGCCCTCGGCGGTATCGTCGGCCAGCGAGGCGAGCAAAGCGCCCTCCCCCAGCTCCTTGGCGGTCACGCCCGAGGCGGCATGCAGGGCACTGCAGCGGCGGTTGCCGAAGGTGATGGTGCCGGTCTTGTCGAGCATCAGGGTGTGCACGTCGCCGGCCGCCTCGACGGCGCGGCCGGAGCGGGCGATCACGTTCAGGCGCACTAGGCGGTCCATGCCGGCGATGCCGATGGCCGACAGCAGGCCACCAATGGTGGTGGGGATCAAGGTCACCAGCAACGCGGCGAGGAAGATCAGCGGCAGCTCGCCACCGGCAAAGCGGGCGAACGGCTGCAGGGTGACCACCACGATCAGGAAGATCAGGGTCAGGCCGATCAGCAGGATGTCCAGGGCGATCTCGTTGGGGGTCTTCTGGCGCTTGGCGCCTTCGACCAGGGCGATCATGCGGTCCAGGGTCGACTCGCCCGGGTTGCTGGTGATGCGGATCAGCAGCCAGTCGGAGACCAGACGGGTGTTGCCGGTGACCGCCGAGCGGTCGCCGCCGGACTCACGGATCACCGGGGCGGATTCGCCGGTGATCGCCGACTCGTTGACCGCGGCGATGCCTTCGAGCACCTCACCGTCGCCGGGGATCATCTCGCCGGCCACGACGCGCACCACATCGTCCTTTCGCAGCTGGGTGGCAGCGACGCTCTCGAAACTGCCGTCGCTCTTGCGGCGCTTGGCGGTCAGGCCTTGGCTGCCGGCCTTGAGGCTGTCGGCGCGGGCCTTGCCGCGGCCCTCGGCCAGGGCTTCGGCGAAGTTGGCGAACAGCACGGTGAACCACAGCCAGACGGCGATCTGCACCGCCACGCCGGTGCTCACGCCGCTGCCGGGCACCAAGCACAGCACGGTGGTGAGCACGGCGGTGAGGGCCACCACCAGCATCACCGGGGCGCGCTTGAGCTGGCGCGGGTCGAGCTTGACGAAAGCCTGGACCAGCGCCGGGCGCCACAACGCGCTGAAGCGGGTCTGGTCCTTGGCGCCTTGACGCGCCTTCACTTCGGGAATGGGCATGTTCATTGTGTATTCCTCAGAAACCCAGGCTCAGGTGTTCGGCAATCGGCCCCAGGGCCAGGGTCGGCAGGAAGGTCAGGCCTCCGACCAGCAGGATGGTCACCAGCAGCAGCGTGGTGAACAGCGGGCCGTGGGTGGGGAAGCTGTTGATGCCTTGCGGCGCGCTCTTCTTCGCCGCTAGGCTGCCGGCCAGGGCCAGCACCGGCAGGATGTAGCCGAAGCGGCCGATCAGCATGGCCAGGCCGATCATCACGTTGTGGAACACCGTGTTGGCGCCAAAACCGGCGAAGGCCGAGCCGTTGTTGGCGGTGCCGGAGGTGTAGGCGTACAGCAGCTGACTGAAGCCGTGGGCGCCGGGGTTGGTCACCGCGCCGGCCGGCCCTGGCAGGCTGGCGGCGATGGCGCCGAGGATCAGCACGCCCACCGGCATCACCAGCAGGCTCGCCACCAGCAGTTGCACTTCACGGGCCTGCAGCTTCTTGCCCAGGTACTCCGGGGTGCGGCCGATCATCAGGCCGGCCAGGAATACCGCGATCAACACGAACAGCAGCATGCCGTAGAGGCCGGCGCCGACGCCGCCGAAGATCACTTCGCCAAGCATCATGTTGACCATCGCCACCATACCGGTAATCGGGTTGAGGCTGTCGTGCATGGCATTGACCGAGCCGTTGGAGGCGGAGGTGGTGGTCACCGTCCACAACACGGAGCCGGTGGTGCCGAAGCGGCTCTCCTTGCCTTCCAGCGGCGCGCTCTGCTGTACCTGGGCGCTTTCCAGGGCCGGGTTGGGCTGATGCTCCGACCACAGCGCGGTGCTGCCGCCGATCAGGAACAGCGCCAGCATGCAGGCGATGATCGCGCGGCTCTGGCGCAGGTCCTTGACGTAATGGCCGAAGGTGAACACCAGGGCCACCGGGATCAGGATGATCGAAGCCACCTCGAACAGGTTGCTCCAGGCCGTAGGGTTCTCGAACGGGTGCGCCGAGTTGACGCCGAAGAAGCCGCCGCCGTTGGTGCCCAGCTGCTTGATGGCGATCTGGCTGGCGGCCGGGCCCAGCGGAATGGTCTGGTCGGTGCCTTGCAGGGTCACGGCGTAAACGTAGTCGGCGAAGGTCTGTGGCACGCCCTGCCAGACCAGCAGCAGCGCCAGCACCAGGCACAGCGGCAGCAGGCCGTAGAGGGTGGCGCGGGTCAGGTCGACCCAGAAGTTGCCCAGGGTGCTGGCCGAGCGACGGGCGATACCCCGGCACAGGGCGACCAGCACGGCAAGGCCGGTGGCGGCGCTGACGAAGTTCTGCACGGTCAGGCCGATCATCTGGCTCAGGTAGCTGACCGAGGCTTCACCGCTGTAGGCCTGCCAGTTGGTGTTGGTCATGAAGCTGACCGCGGTGTTGAACGCCAGCGACCATTCCTGGCCCGGCAGGTGCTGCGGGTTGAGCGGCAGGCTGCCCTGCAGTTGCAGGACGCCGAACACCATCAGAAAGCCGACCAGGTTGAAGGCCAGCAGCGCCAGGGTGTACTGCTTCCAGCTCTGCTCCTGGTCGGCGCGCACGCCGGCCACGCGGTAGCAGCCCTGCTCCACCGGGCCGAGGATCGGCGTCAGCCAGGTGCGCTGGCCTTCCATCACCTTGAAGTAGAAACGCCCGAGCCAGGGCGCCGGCAGCAGCACGATGGCGAAGAACGCCAGCAGCAGCAGGTAATCGTAACTGTGCATGGTCGCCCCTTAGCCGCGATCGGCGCGCAGCAGCGCCACCAGCAGGTAAACCGCCAACGCCACCGCCAGAAGCAGTGACAGCCCGTCGAGCATGTACATGAGTGAATCTCCCCTGATTGCGGCGTGAGGGCCGCTTTGGGGAAATTGTCCGAGGGAGGGGCGTAAAGGGGCGAGATCAGGGGTGGGGTCGGGGCATAAAGAATGCGTAAAGATCACTGACGCATCGCGGGGCAAGCCCGCTCCCACGATAGTTTCGTGGGAGCGGGCTTGCCCCGCGATGGCGATCAGCGTTGTGACGTGTGCTGCGCGGAATTGCGGCTCCAGTCCAGCAGCAGGCTGTACCCCACCGCCAGCAGGGTCGGCCCGATGAACAGGCCGATGAAACCGAACGCGATCAAGCCACCGAACACCCCCAGCAGCACGATCACCAGCGGCAGGTTGCCGCCCCGGCTGATCAGGTACGGTTTGAGCACGTTGTCCACGCCACTGATGACGAAGGTACCCCAGATACCGAGGAACACCGCCATGCCATAGTCGCCCTTCGATACCAGCCAGGCGGTGGCCGGTATCCAGGCCAGCGGCGGGCCCATGGGGATCAGGCTGAGCATGAAGGTCACCAGGCCGAGCACGATGGCCCCCGGCACGCCGGCGATCAGGAAACCGATCAGCGCCAGCAGGGCCTGGGCCGCGGCGGTACCGATCACACCGTTGACCACCCGTTGCACGGTGCCGGCCACCAGGTCGACGTAGTACTCGGCGCGCTCACCCACCAGCCGTTGCAGCAGGCGGTGGACGAAAGCTGCCAGGCGTGGCCCGTCGCGGTAGAAGAAGAACACGAACACCAGGCTCAGGGTCAGCTCCAGCACCCCGCCGCCGATCTGCGCGCTGCGCGCCAGCAACCAGTTGCCGACCTGGCCCAGGTACGGTTTGGCCGAGGCCAGCAAGGCAGCGCCCTGCTGGTCGAACGACTCCCACCAGCTCACCAGGCGCTCGCCCACGAACGGAATGCCCGCCACCCAGGCAGGCGCATCCGGCAGGCCATCGACCTGCACGTCGCGAATGAACGCGGTGGCATCGCGTACATGGTCGGCCAGGTTGAAACCCAGCCATACCAGCGGCAGGGCCACCAGCAGGATCCACAGCGTGGTCAGCAGGCTCGCGGCGAGGGTTTCACGCCCGCCGAGCACGCGAGTCAGCAGGCGCATCAGCGGCCAGCTGGCAAAGGCCAGGATGGCGCCCCACAGCAGCGCCGAGATGAACGGTGCCATCACCCACAACGCGGCACCTAGCAGGGTCAGCAGCAGGATCTGGATCAACAGGCGGTCATTGTTGGCCATGGTGGCGCTCACTCAACGGATCAGTTCCAGGTGCAGGCCTTCGGTCGGGGCGTCGCCGGCCTCCAGCCGGGCGCTGCGCACGCCGGCCTTGACCAGCTGCTCGCGCCAGGCCTCGGCGCCCTTGCCGCTGAGGCTGACGCGCAGGGTGCTGTCGAGGTTCAGGCTGCGCGCCAGCAACGTTGCCCAGGTGGCCTGGGGCTCGGCCAGATCAGGGTAGTCGAGCTTGCCGGTATCGCGCAGTTCGCGCAGCACCGTGGCGGCAGTGGGCAGCAAATCGCCCAGCGGGCTGCCGGCGACGAACTCCTCGACATGCAGGTAGGCGCGGCGGTTGCCGCGGGTCACGCTGTACAGCGCCACCAGGGTGTCGGCTTCCTCGGCGGAACGGCGCAACAGGATGAACGCCTGCTGCTCGTCACCGCCATTGAGCCGGGCATTGGCGAACACGTCGTTGGCCCACAGGCTGGCTTCGCCGCAGTCACGGCCCTGGCACCAGAACAACGGATAGCCGCCCTCCTGCTGCAGGGCCTCGCGGGCGCTGGTGAAGGCTTCGCGGGCGCTGCGCTCGACCGGCAGTTCGTAGGTCACGGAACTGACCTGGCCACGGCTCTCGACCTTGTCGTCGACCCGCAGGCGGCCGCTGATCTTGCGCAGCGGGCCCATGGGGTAGACCCGCTCCTGCTCCACCGCCGGGCGCTGGTCGACCACCTTGGCGTCAGGCGGTACCGGCAGGCTGCCGGCCCACAACAGGGGGCTGGCGATGGCGAGGCAGGCGGCGATGGCGCCGCGAACGAAAACAGGTGCGCTCATCGACCACCCTCGCAGGTGGCGGGGCAAGACGCGTGGATGTCTGGCATGTACATGGTTGTCTCCCTTTCAACCCGCCAAGCCTCGACACTTGTCCGGTGCAAGTCAAGGAATGCCAAAAAAGCGATTGAAACAGTCTGCGACAAGGGCCGCGCCCTCGGCGTCGTTCAGGTGCAGGTGGTGGCCACCCGGCAGGGTCACCTGCTCGAAGGGTAGCTGCTCCAGTAGTTGCGTGTGGCGCGCCAGCATGCCGTCGGCGGCCACCACCAGGCAGGCCGGGCAGGCGATGCGCTTGACGAAGGCCATGGCCTGGTCCTGGTTCAGGCGAGTTGGCGAGGGCAAGGTCAGGCGGCTGTCGCTGCGCCAGCTGTAGCCGCCGGGCACCGGCATCAGGCCGCGCTGGGCCAGCAGTTCGGCGGCTTCACGGCTGACCGCGACCATGCCCTTCATGCGCGCCTCGACGCCCTCCTCCAGGGTCGCGTACACCGATTTGCGCTTGCCTTCCAGGCGCAGTTGCGCTTGCAGCGCCAGCCCCAAGCGCTCGGCGGCGTCCTGTTCGCTGAGCGTCGGCGGAATCACCCCGTCGATCAGCGCCAGGTGGCTGACCCGTTCGGGCAAGGCCCCGGCCAGTTGCACCGAGATGATCGCACCCAGCGAATGCCCGAGCAGGCCGAAGCGCTCCCAGCCCAGTTGCTCGGCAACCCGCAGCACGTCATGGGCGTAGTCGGCCAGGGCGTAGCCAGCACCGACCGGGCGATGTTCGGAATAGCCATGCCCGGCCAGGTCCAGGGCGACGATGCGCAGCCCCTGCAGTTGCGGCGCCAGGCGGGCGAAGCTGTTGGCGTTGTCCAGCCAGCCATGCAGGGCGATCACCGGCAGGCCGTCGGCCGGGCCGAACAGGTGCGCGGCCAGCTCGATATGGCCGAGCGTCAGGCGGATCTCCTCGACCTGGGCGCTCATGCCTGGCTCCAGCGGTCGAACAGGCCCTTGATCAGGCCGGCGGTGTCGGTAGGCCGCTCCAGCGGGAACATATGCCCACCCGGCAGGCTGTGGTACTCGCCCTTGGCCATGGCGCGCACGGCCAGGGCGTGATGCTTGCGGATCACCCGGCTCTGGGCGCCGCGCACCATCGCCAGCGGCACCTGCAACTGGCGCGGCCGCGCCGGGCTGACATGGGGAATGCTGCGGTAGATGCTGATCTCGGTGGCCGGGTCGAAGCGCAGGCGCAGGCCTTCCTCGCCCTGCTCCAGGCCATGTTCCAGGTAGGCTTCAAGGCAGTCCGGGTCGAAGTGGCGGAACAGGGTCTTGCCGGCGAAGTAGCGACGGGCGCTGTCGCGGTCGGGGAATGCCTCGCGCCGACCGAGGGTACGCCCGGCCGGGGTGATGCGGTCGATGAAGCCCAGGCGCTTGGCGGCCTGGATCAGCCACTCGTCCGCGCGGGTCAACACCGGCGAGTCGAGCATCACTACCCCGCGGTAGAACTCCGGTCGGCGCAACGCCGCATGCAGGTGCAGCACGCCGCCCAGCGAATGGCCGACACCCCACACCGGCGCGTCCTGCTGTTCGAGGTGATGCAGCAGTTCGTCCACCAGGCTCTGCCAGTTGTCGTTGACCGGAAAACGCGGATCATGGGCGTGCTGCGCCAGGTGGCGGACCTCGTAGTCCGGCCCCAGGGCGGCGAACAGCTTGCCGTAGGTGGCCGAAGGGAAGCCGTTGGCGTGGGCGAAGAAGATCTGCTGCGACATGGCCGCCTGCTCTGCACGGGGATGGATGGCCCATTGTCGGCAAGCCGAACCCCGGCGGCAACGTTCGGATAGGTCATCGCCAGTGGCGATCAGGTCATCGAGCAGCGCTCGAGGCTGGCCAGCGAACGGTGCAGGCAGGCCTGCATGTAGCCCAGTTGCCACTCTAGGGCCTGACGGCCCAGGCTGCAGTCGCCCTCATTGTCAGCCAGCCGGCGCAGGGCCAGGCAGCTGGTCTGCAGCAGGTGGGCCATGCGAATGCTGGCCTGGCGCAGTTGCTCGAACTCATGCTGGCCTTCGAAACGGCGAATCAACTGGTCGAGCTTGGCATCGGCGATGTCCTGCATCAGGCGGTACTCGGCGAAATCCAGCCGGTGATCCTCCGTCAGCTTGTCGAGCAGCCATTGCGGGTCAACCGAGCGCACCAGCGCCATGCGATAACGGCTCACTCTTCACTCCCTGTGCCAGTACGGCCCATGAATCATTCACCGCGCCACGCTACTTGGGCCGCCTCCCGGCTGGCAACTGACAGAAATGCCAGTTGCCAGGGTTCAGCCGGAATGACGCAGGCTACGCAGGGTCATCAGGCCGGCCAGCGGCCAATCCCCCTCCAGCTCCGCCAGGCTAGCCGTACTCAGCGGCGCCGGTTGCTGGCCGTGGCCGTGCTCGAGCAGACCGACCAGGCTGCCCACCAGCGGCTGGTGGCTGACCAGCAGCACATGCTCGAGCCCCAGGCGCTCGACTTCGCCGATCACCTGCTGCACGTCGCTGTCTGGCGTCAGCCAGGGCACCGTGCGCACCGGCTCGGCGAAACCCAGCGCGCCGTGCACCAGGGCGGCGGTCTGCTGGGCGCGCACGTAGGGGCTGGCGATGATCGCCTGCAGCGGCTGGCCGAGCAGGTGCGCGGCGCTGCGCAGCACCTGCTCGCGACCGTGGCCGGTCAGGCGTCGCTCGGCATCGCTGTTGGCCCGGGGTTCCGCCTCGCCGTGGCGCAGCACCCAGAGCTTCACAGTTTGGGCTCCTCGTCACGCACCGGATGCGCTGCCGGGGCGACGGCGTGCGGCGCCTCGCCTTCCGGAGTGCGTGGCGTCGGCCAGTCGGCGAACGGCCAGGGCTTCTGGTCGGAGTGGAAGGTGCCGAAGCGACCAATCTGCGCCAGGTACTGGCTGAGGCTGTCGCCGAAGTTCATCAGGCTGGCGCTGGGCGCGCCGTAGATCAGTCGGTAGATCAGCTGCACCAGCACCAGGCCGCCGAGCAGCAGCTCGGCCAGTTGCCAGGCCACCAGGAACACCAGCATCCACAGCACCCGCAGGATGATCGACTCGCGCTGGGCGCGCTCGGGAGTATCGTTCATGGGTCGCTCCTTCAGTTGAAACCGCTGGTGGAAATGAAATCGACATCGGTCTTGGGTTCGGCACGCATCAGGTGCTCGATCACCTGGTTGAGCGTGCGCCCTTCGAACAGGATCGCGTGCAGGCCCGCCACCAGCGGCATGTACACGCCCACTTCCTGGGCCTTGGCCTTGAGCACCTTGAGCGTGTTGACGCCCTCGGCCACCTCGCCCAGGCGGCTGACCGCCTGTTCCAGGCTCAAGCCCTGGCCCAGGGCATGGCCGACCTGGTAGTTGCGGCTCTTGGGTGAGGAGCAGGTGACGATCAGGTCACCCACCCCGGCCAGACCCAGGAAGGTCATGGGGTTGGCGCCCTGGCTCACGGCGAAGCGGGTCATCTCGGCCAGGGCGCGGGTGATCAGCATGCTCTTGGTGTTCTCGCCCATCCCCAAGGCCACGGCCATGCCGGCGATGATGGCGTAGACGTTCTTCAGCGCGCCGCCCAGTTCGACGCCGAAGCGGTCGGTACTGGCGTAGACGCGGAAGGTACGGCCATGCAGTACGGTCTGCACCTGCTGGCACAGCGCCTCGTCCTCGCTGGCGACCACGGTGGCGGTCAGCGCATGCTCGGCGATCTCGCGGGCCAGGTTGGGGCCCGACAGCACGCCGATGCGCGCCTGGGGAGCGATCTCTTCGAGGATCTGGCTCATCAGCTTGAAGGTGTGCGCCTCGATGCCCTTGGTCAGGCTGACCAGGCCCTTGCCGCGCAGCAGCTCGGCATGGGGGGCGAGCACGCTGCGCAAGGCGCTGGAGGGCAAGGCGACGAAGATCAGCGCGCTGCCCTGCAGGGTGGCGAGCAGGTCGTTGACCGGCTCGACGCCGTCGTGCAGGCGGATGCCCTTGAGGTAGCGCGGGTTCTCGCGATCGACGCGCATCGCCTCGGCCTGGGCCGGGTCGCGCATCCATTGCCGCACCGGATGGCCGTTCTCGGCCAGGAGGTTCGCCACGGCGGTGCCGAAGCTGCCGCCTCCAAGAACCGCAACAGGTTGCTGTTCAGTCATATCCAATCCGTTAACCAATAAAGTAAGTGGCGACCCGGGCATTATACGGTGCCGATGCGACAGAACCAGTGCGTATGCATCGCGGGGCAAGCCCGCTCCCACGCACCCGAACACAATAGAGAAAGTTCAGGGGGTGCGATGCGGCAATAGGCCATCCGCCAATCACTGGCAAAAGCCGTACGGTCGGTTAACATGCCTGATTCATTTCTGAAACAAGGCCGTTTCGTGTTCCCTGGCACGCCTCCCTATCCACGCCTGATTTTGTTGACTGCCTTGCTGGGTGGCCCGGCCGTGGCCGACGACCTGTTCATCGACAACCAGGACCTGCCGCAGGTTCTGACCGCCACACGCCTGAAACAATCCCCGGCGGCGGTCCCGGGCAGCATGACCGTGCTCGACAACGAGCTCATCCGTGCCAGCGGCGCCCGCGATATCCCCGAACTGCTGCGCCTGGTGCCGGGGATGATGATCGGCTATGGCGCCGGCAACCAGCCGACGGTCAACTACCATGGCAGCAATGTCAGCGACGCCCGGCGCATGCAGGTGCTGATCGACGGCCGCTCGGTGTACCGCGCGGGCCTGGCCACGGTGGACTGGAGCGATATCCCGGTGGCGATCGAGGACATCGAGCGCATCGAGGTGTTCCGCGGCCCCAACACCGTCAGCTACGGCGCCAACGCGCTGATGGCGGTGGTCAACATCCTCACCCGCAACCCGGCCGACAGCCATGGCACGCGGGTCAAGCTGACCCGCGGCCAGGATGGTATCAACGATTACTACGCAAGCCAGGGCTTTGGCTGGGACAGCGGCGACCTGCGCCTGTCGCTCTCCGGCCAGCAGGACGATGGCTTCGACCACGACCAGTTCGGCCGCGGCTACCGCGACAGCCGCCGGCTCAACCGCGTCAACCTCAACGCCAGCCACACCCTGGCGCCGAACCAGACCCTGGAATGGCAACTGGCGGCCAAAGAAGGCAGCAATCAGCGCCCCTATACCTACCAGCCAGTGTTCGGCAACTACCGCGCCGGCGACAACGCCGATGTCAACGCCAAGGATTACGCAGGTTCGGTGCGCTGGAACCTAGACCTCAACCCCGAGCACAGCCTGTATGTGCAGGGTTCGGCCCAGCACTTCGACCGTCAGCAGGTGTGGCGCGCCTGCGATGCCGCGATCGCCTTCAGCCCGGAACTGACCCGACTGTGGCAACTCGACCCGAACTTCGCCGAGAAGGTCGCCCGCAACCTGTTCACCGGCAACCTGCCCAGCACCGCCAACCCGGAGCTCGGCTCGCTGATGGGCCAGGTACAGGACCAATGGGCCAACGGTGGCCGCAACACGATCTGCGGCGACGTCGACCAGAGCACCCGCGAGACCCGCTACGACCTGGAGATCCAGGACACCCTGAGCCTGACCGACAGCCTGCGCCTGGTCACCGGCATGAACTACCGCTATGACAAGGCCGACTCGCAGACCTACTTCAACGGCAGCATCGACGACCAGACCTGGCGCCTGTTCGGCCAGCTCGAATGGCGCATAGACGAACACTGGATCGTCCAGGGCGGGGCGATGCACGAGCACTCGCAGCTGTCGGGCAACTCGCTCACGCCACGGGTGGCGGTGAACTACCTGATCACCCCGCGCCACGGCCTGCGTGCCGTGTATTCCGAGGCGATCCGCTCGCCAGACATGTTCGAGAACAACGTCAACTGGAGCTACACGGTCAAGAACCTCACGCCCAACCGCTACGGCCTGCAGAACGGCGAATACTTCGTCAAGACCCGCGGCCCGGGCAACCTCGACCAGGAACGCATGCGCTCGCGCGAGCTCGGCTACAACGGCTATTTCACCGACCTCGACCTGAGCATGGACGTGAAACTGTTCTACGACGAGATCACCGGAATGATCAGCGAGCCGTTGAAGAACAACCAGTACATCGCCAGCAACGCCAACAAGGCGCGCTTCAGCGGCAGCGAGGCGCAGTTCGACTGGCGCGCCACCCAGCGCGACCGCCTGCGCCTGACCTACGCCTACGTCGACGCCTGGGCCAGCAACCCCAACGACCGGCGTCTGAGCGCCCGCAACAGCGGCTCGGCCGGCTGGCTGCGCGACTGGGACGAAGGCTGGTCCAGCGCCCTCTTCTACTACGGTGACGACGCCCTCAATGGTTACCGTTACGAACGGGTCGACCTGCGCCTGGCCAAGCGTTTCAAGGTGCAGGGCAGCAACCTGGAGCTCGCCGCGCTGTGGCAGCAGCGCCTGGATGACGAGCCGGTCACCCTGGAACAGAACCGTTACGACAGCCGCCACCGCCTGAGCGTCAGCGCGGAGCTGGAATTCTGATGGTCCGTCTGCTGCGCCTGTTGCTGCTGTGCCTCTGGCCCCTGGGATCGCTGTCCGCCAGCGAAATCCTGCTGGTTGGCGCCGAGGACCAGCCCGGCATCCGCAGCTTCGTCACGGCCCTGGAAAAACGTCGTCCCAACGACCAGGTGCGGTTCCAGACCATCGAGCAGTTGCCAAGC
This sequence comes from Pseudomonas sp. BW16M2, assembly GCF_014268865.1. Lineage (NCBI taxonomy): Bacteria > Pseudomonadati > Pseudomonadota > Gammaproteobacteria > Pseudomonadales > Pseudomonadaceae > Pseudomonas > Pseudomonas sp. BW16M2. Next base: position 16,667 of record NZ_JABWRI010000035.1, read on the forward strand.
CCGGCCAAGCTCAAGGCCGACACCCGCCTGATCCTCCTCGACACCCCGGCCCTGGAGTGGCGCCTGGCTGAATCCGCAGGGCCGGCGGCGCTGGCGTTGCGGGTCAGCCGGGTCCAGATCGAACAGCGCCTGGGCACCTCGCGCCCCGCCTACCTGACCCTGCTGTGGAGCGATCCGCCCCTGGCCCGGCAGCTGCGCCTGGCCCGTTACCTGTTGCCGCAGGCGCGGCGCATCGGCGTGCTCTACGGCGAACACAGCCGTTTCCTGCTCGAAGAGCTGCGCCAGGCCGCCAGTTCACTGGGCCTGGAAATCGTCGCCCAGGACTGGCCCGACCTGCGCGACAGCCGTCCCCTGCAAGACCTGCTGGGTAACAGCGACGTGCTGCTCGGCCTGGACGATCCCGACCTGTACAACTCCAAGTCGGCCAAGAACGTGCTGCTCAGCAGCTACGGCCGGCAGATGGCGCTGATCGGGCCTAACGTCGGCTTTGTCCGCGCCGGCGCCCTGGCCAGCACCTACAGCGACCAGGACGACTGGCTGGCGGTGCTCGGGCAGCTGCTCGACCTGCCGCCGGCCCGCTGGCCGCGCAGCCTCTACCCCGCGCACTTCGGTGTCAGCGGCAACCAGCAGGTGGCCCGCGCCCTGGGCCTGGAGGCGATCGACCCGGTCGCCGCCGCCCTGGCCCTTGCCGAAGGAACCTCCACCCCATGAGCAAGCGCCTGAGCTGGGACATCCACACCCGCACCCAGATCATCAGCCTGGGCCCCGCCCTGTTGCTGACCCTGCTGTTGATCAGCTTCTTCACCTTCGTGCGGATCCAGGACCTGCGCCAGGAACTCAACCACACCGGGCAACTGATCGCCAACCAGTTGGCACCGGCCTCGGAGTACGGGGTGATCTCGGGCAACAACGAGGTGCTCGAGAGCCTGATGCGCGCCACCCTGAGCATTCCCCACGTGCGCTTCCTCGAGGTGCAGGACAGCCGCAACCATATCCTGGTGTATGTCGAGCAACCCGACGAAAGCCACAGCCGCGCCCAACGCGTCGAGGTGTTCCAGGCGCCGATCCGCCTGCAGCAGATCCGCCTGGACAATGACTTCCTGCAGGGCAAGGCGCCGGCGCCGAACATCGGCGACGATTACCTCGGCCGGGTGATTGTCGGCATGTCCGACGACGCCTTCAGCCAGCGCCAGCAGGAGATCGTGATCAAGGCCGCGATCCTCGCCCTGTTCGCCCTGCTGTTCACCTTCCTGCTGGCGCGGCGCCTGGCCACCAGCCTGTCCAAGCCGATCAGCGACATGGGCCACGCGGTCCGGGCGATCCAGCAAGGCGACTTCAACGCGCCGCTGCCGGTGGTCGACGACAGCGAGCTGGGCCACCTGGCTCGGCACATCAACAATCTGGCCAGCGCCCTCGACCAGGCCGCCCATGAACAGCAACAGGCCATGGGCCAGCTGATCCAGGCCCGCGAGGAAGCCGAGCAGGCCAACCGCGCCAAGTCGGACTTCCTGGCGATGATGAGCCACGAGCTGCGTACGCCCATGAACGGCGTGCTGGGCATGCTGCAACTGCTCGAGACCACCGAGCTGACCAGCGAGCAGGCCGACTACACCGCGGTAGCCAGCGAATCCACCGGCCACCTGCTCAAGGTGATCAACGACATCCTCGATTTCTCGCGGATCGAGCGCACCACCCTGGAGCTGGAGCACATCGACTTCAACCTCGGCGAGCTGATCACCAGCAGCGTGCTGTCGTTCCAGCACAGCGCCCAGCAGCGCAACCTGGACCTGCGCCTGCAGTTGCCGCCGGGCATGAACCAGCTGCAGGTGATGGGCGATCCGACGCGCATCCGCCAGATCCTGCTGAACCTGGTGGGCAATGCGCTGAAATTCACCGAGCGTGGCGAGGTGGCCATCGAGGCCCGCTGGCAGGTGCTCGACCGCCAGCTGATCTGGCTGACCTGCACCGTGCGCGACACCGGCATCGGCATCGACAGTAACCGCCTGGAGATGATGTTCGTGGCCTTCCAGCAGGCCGACAACACCATTTCCCGGCGCTACGGCGGCACCGGCCTGGGCCTGTCGATCGCCCGCACCCTGGCCGAGCGCATGGGCGGCCAGCTGCGCGGCGAGAGCCGCGAGGGGCTGGGCTCGACCTTCACCCTGGAAATGCCACTGGCCCTGGCCAGCGCGCCCGCCGCCCTGCCCGGCGCCGCGCCCCAGGCCGGCACGATGGGCGAAGGCGGTGGGCGCGTCCTGCTGGTGGAGGACAACCCGGTCAACCAGAGCGTCATCGAGGCGATGCTGCGCAGCCTCGGTTTCGAGGTGAGCCTGGCCATGGACGGTGCCCAGGCGGTCGACCTGGTCGGCCAGCAACGCTTTGCCGCCGTGCTGATGGACTGCCGCCTGCCGAATGTCGACGGCTACGAGGCCACCCGCCGCATCCGCCAGTTGCCGCGCACCGAGGGCCTGCCGATCATCGCCCTGACCGCCAGCGCATTGCAGGGCGACCGCGAGCGCTGCCTGGCCGCCGGAATGAACGATTACCTGAGCAAGCCGTTCAAACGCACTGATCTGCAACGCATCCTGCAGCGCTGGTTGCCGGGTCGGACAGCCGCGACTGGCGATAAATGCTAAATTGCGGCAGTCTTAAGGACTGGACAGGACCGCCTCAGGGCCGGAAAATAACATTTCAGTGCACACCTGTACTTCTTTTGCCAGGTGCGCTGTGACTTTCACCACAACGCAATAGTCTACCTGTAGGCTGCCGCCTCGAATGCCACGCGCTTCGGGCCGGCCGGGAAGATTCATCCCCTGCCGCAGGGGGTTATTGAGGAGCTCGCATGACCAAACAACACGCCTTTACTCGGGAAGACCTGCTGCGCTGCAGTCGCGGTGAGCTGTTCGGCCCCGGTAATGCGCAACTGCCCGCCCCGAACATGCTGATGGTCGATCGCATCACCCATATCAGCGAGGAAGGCGGCAAGTTCGGCAAAGGTGAATTGGTCGCCGAGCTGGATATCAATCCGGACCTGTGGTTCTTCGCCTGCCACTTCGAAGGCGATCCGGTGATGCCGGGCTGCCTGGGCCTGGACGCCATGTGGCAGCTGGTCGGTTTCTTCCTCGGCTGGCAGGGCCTGCCGGGCCGTGGCCGCGCCCTGGGTTCGGGCGAAGTGAAATTCTTCGGCCAGGTATTGCCTACCGCCAAGAAAGTCACCTACAACATTCATATCAAGCGCGTCCTGAAGGGCAAGCTGAACATGGCCATCGCCGATGGCTCGGTCAGCGTCGACGGTCGCGAGATCTACACCGCCGAAGGCCTGCGGGTCGGCGTGTTCACCTCCACTGACAATTTCTAAGGGTTATTCGCATGCGCCGCGTCGTGATCACTGGTCTGGGCATCGTATCGTGCCTGGGCAATGACAAAGCTACCGTCACCGAAAACCTGCGCAACAGCCGTCCGGGTATCCGTTACAACCCGGAATACAAGGAAATGGGGCTGCGTAGCCAGGTTTCCGGTTCCATCGACCTCAACCTCGAAGAGCTGATCGACCGCAAGGTCTATCGCTTCGTCGGCCACGCCGCCGCCTATGCCTACCTGGCAATGCAGGACGCGATCAAGGACTCGGGCCTGACCGAAGAGCAGGTTTCCAACCCGCGTACCGGCCTGGTTGCCGGCTCCGGCGGCGCTTCCACCCTGAACCAGATGGAAGCCCTGGACACCCTGCGCGAAAAAGGCGTCAAGCGTGTCGGCCCCTACCGTGTCACCCGCACCATGGGCAGCACCGTGTCGGCGTGCCTGGCCACCCCGTTCAAGATCAAGGGCATCAACTACTCGATCTCGTCGGCCTGCGCCACCTCCGCGCACTGCATCGGCACCGCCCTGGAGCAGATCCAGTGGGGCAAGCAGGACATCGTCTTCGCCGGTGGCGGTGAAGAAGAGCACTGGAGCCAGTCGTTCCTGTTCGACGCCATGGGCGCCCTGTCGACCAAGCGCAACGAAACCCCGGAACTGGCCTCGCGCGCCTACGACGCCGACCGTGATGGCTTCGTCATCGCCGGCGGCGGCGGCATGGTGGTGGTCGAGGAGCTGGAACACGCCCTGGCCCGTGGCGCCAAGATCTACGCCGAGATCGTCGGCTACGGCGCAACTTCCGACGGCTACGACATGGTCGCCCCAAGTGGCGAAGGCGCGATCCGCTGCATGCAGCAGGCGCTGTCCACCGTCGACACCCCGATCGACTACCTGAACACCCACGGCACCTCCACCCCGGTCGGCGACGTCGCCGAGATGAAGGGCGTGCGTGAAGTGTTCGGCGACAAGGCACCCAAGATCAGCTCGACCAAGAGCCTGTCGGGCCACTCGCTGGGCGCCGCGGGCGTGCACGAGGCGATCTACTGCCTGCTGATGATGGAGAACAACTTCATCGCCGGCTCCGCCAACATCGACGAGCTGGACCCGGAAGTCGCCGACCTGCCGGTACTGCGCAAGACCGAAGAGAACGCCAAGATCGACACGGTCATGAGCAACAGCTTCGGCTTCGGCGGCACCAACGCCACCCTGGTGCTCAAGCGCTGGACTGGCAAGTGATCGCTTGATCTGCTGAACGAGAACGCCCGGACCTTGGTCCGGGCGTTTTTGTTTGTGCTGCCGGACGAATCACATCCACCTGCAGGAGCGGCCTTGTGCCGCGAAAGGGGCGCGGAAGCGCCCCCGGTGATTCATCGGTGAGGCCAGTATCCTGGGGCCGCTTCGCGCCCCTTTCGCGGCACAAGGCCGCTCCTACACGGGCCAGGTCTCTAAACGGAAAACCGTTGCACCAGGGTATTCAGGTCCACCGCCAATCGCGACAGCGCCTGGCTTGCGGCGGACGTCTCTTCGGCCCCGGCCGAGGACTGGTGCGCCAGGTCGCGGATGGTGGTCAGGTTGCGATCCACCTCCCGCGCCACCTGGGCCTGCTGCTCCGAGGCACTGGCGATCACCAGGTTGCGCTCGTTGATCTGGCCGATGGCCGCTGCGATCGCTTCCAGCGCCTGGCCGGCGGCATGAGCGCCGTCCAAGGTCGAACGGGCCTGGGCGTCGCTGTGCTGCATACCCTGCACGGCCCGCTCGGCCCCACTGCGAATAGCCACGATCATCTGCTCGATTTCCTGGGTCGAGGACTGTGTACGATGGGCCAGCGCCCGCACCTCGTCGGCGACCACGGCGAACCCGCGCCCGGCCTCGCCGGCCCGCGCCGCCTCGATGGCGGCATTGAGCGCCAGCAGATTGGTCTGTTCGGCGATCGAGCCGATCACATCCAGCACCTTGCTGATGTCGTGCACCTGCTGGGCCAGATGCCCCACCTCTTCGGCGTTGCCCGCCACGCCATTGGCCAGCGCCTCGATGGCGGTGACCGTGGCCTGCACCTGCTCGCGCCCACGGCGGGCGATCTGGTCGGACTCGCGGGAAGCCTCCGAGGTGGCCACCGCATTGCTCGCCACCTCCTCCACCGCCGCCGTCATCTGGTTCACCGCGGTCGCGGCCTGCTCGATCTCCATGCTCTGCTGCTGCAGGCCACGGGTGGCGTCCTCGGTGACCGCGCTCAGTTCTTCGGACGCCGAGGCCAGCTGGCTGGCCGAGTCGGAAATCCGCCCGATGGTTTCGCGCAGGCTCTGCTGCATGCTCTTGAGCGCCGCCAGCAAGCGCGCCGGCTCATCGTCACCCTGCACGGTGATCTGCGGCGTGAGGTCGCCCGTGGCGACCGTCTCGGCGACCTTCAGCGACTGCCCGAGCGGTCGCACGATGCTGCGGGTCAGGGCCAGGGCGAGGACCACGGTGAGACTCAGGGCGATCACCAGCAGCACGCCGACCCACACCTTCGCGCCGTTGTACACGGCCTCGGCCAGGTCGGTGGCGGAGTTGGCCTGGTGGTTGTTCAGCTCGATCAGCTCGTTGAGCGTGGCGGTCATCTGGTCGGCCAACTGGTTCATCTCGCCGTTGACCAGCGCCGCCGCCGCCTGGACATGCCCATCGGTGGCCAGCTGCACCACCTGCCCCTGCAAGATCATGTACTGGCGCTCGAGGACCTGGTAGCGGTCGAACAAGGTCCGCTCCTCAGGCAGCACGATCAACCCATCGTAATGGTTCTGGGCCTTGCTCAGGCCGCCCTTGATCTCTTCGATGCGGGCACGGTTCTGCTGCTGGGCCGCCGGGTCGGTGTTGACCAGCAGGCGCAGGGTCAAGGCGCGGATGCGCAGCATGTCCTGGGTCATGCGGCCCACCGAGATCACGCTCGGCAACCAGTTGTTGTCGACCTGCTCGGACTGCTGGCGCATGCTGGTCATCTGCTGCAGCGCGAAGCCGCCCAGCGCCACCACCAGCAGCGCCATGATGCCGAAGCCCAGTCCCGCGCGCGGGGCGATATTCAAGCGTCTCAGGCTCATTTCCAGGATCCCTCCCAAAAGCATTGTTCCGTCGCTTAATGAAGGTATCGGGCCGCCTGGAAATTGCGTAAGACGAAAAGGCGATATCAAAAAGCTATCTACTGCTATAACGCGCTACTTCGCCGCTTTTGGCAGCAGATTGAGAAAATTTGTCCGACTCACCTGCTCCGCCACCGCTGCCGGCAAGGCATCGAGGAAGGGGTCGAAACCGTGCATCTGCTCACCCAGGCTGTCGAACCGTCCCACAAGATCGGAGCCGAGCACGAAGCGCTGCGGGAAGCGCTCGACCAATGCCACCCAGTCCTGGCGCGGTGCACCCTGCGGGTCGAGCAGGTAGGGCTCGAGGACGCTCCAGGACAGGTCGACATACAGGTTCGGGTAGTCCTCCAGCAGCCGGGTCAGCACCGGCAAAAGAAAATCCATCTGCTCCTGATGCCGGTGGATCTCCACGCTGCTGCCAGCATGCGCCCAGATGAAGCGGGTATGCGGGTGGTTGCGCAGCGGTTCCTCGATCTCGGCCAGGTACAGCGGGTTGCGTTCGCGCTTGGAGGTGATGTTCGAATGCAACAGCACCGGCAGGTCGCGCTCGGCAGCTAGGTGATAGATACGGGTCATGGCTTCATTGTTGGCCCGCGGCGTATCGCCGCTGGTCAGGGCGGTGAGGTCGTCATGGCGGGTGAATACTTCGCCGATGCCCTGCCACAACCCCGGATAGAGGTCGAGCATGCGCTCGATATGACTGACGGCGTTCTTGTCCACCGGATTGAAGCCGGTGAGGAACGGGTGGAAGCGACGGCGTTGCTCCGCTGTCAGCTTCTGCAACGCGGCGGCGACATACAGGTCGGTGGCGCTGTACCAGTAAGCGTCAGCGTCGTCCCCGGCGTAATAGCGCGGGCGCTTGGGCTCATCCTCATGCCACTTCTTGGCCACCGGGATGCCGGAGATCATCGACTGCTCCACCCCGGCCGCGTCCATGGCCTTGAGCAGCGCCGGCATGCCCTCGGTTTCCTGGAAGAAGTCCACGTAGTGCAGGTGCGCATCGCTGTAGCGGTAGTCGCGGGCCTGCGCGGCGTCGAACAGGCCTGTGCTCAGCAACAGGCAAGCCAGTGTGCGGGCGATCATCGAAGCCTCCTTTGCCGGTCCCGCAAGAGTAGACCGGACAGCGCCCGCGACGGTTCAGCCACGGACGGTGAAACGCTATGCTTGCAGGCATCCCTCAAGGAGTTTCGCCATGAGCAGTCCCCTGGTCATCCGCCCACGTGCCGAATCGGTCGAGGGCCAGCCGATCCTGCGCCCGCTGCCCTCGGCGCAGTGCCGCAGCGTCGGCCCTTTCGTGTTCTTCGACCATATGCTGGAAACCGACTACGCGCCGGGGCATGGCATGGACATTCGCCAGCATCCGCATATTGGCCTGTCCACCCTTACCTACCTGTTCGAAGGCGAGATTCAGCACAAGGACAGCCTGGGTTCGGACCAGCGCGTGCTGCCGGGGGATGTCAGTTGGATGACCGCCGGCGCAGGCGTGGCGCATGTCGAGCGCACGCCGGCAGAAGTGTTTCGCAAAGGCTCGCGCCTGCATGGACTGCAGGTATGGCTGGCTTCCCCGCAAAGCGCCGAACAAGGGCCGGCGAGCTACAGCCACCATCCAGCGGCCAGCCTCCCGCTCAGCGACAGCCTGGGCGTGCAGATCCGCATGATTGCCGGCAAAGGCTTCTGCCTGGAGTCCCCCGTGCCCGTGCTCTCCCCCACGCTCTATGCCCATGTGCGCATGCAGCCGGCCACCACACTGATCGTGCCAACGGAACATGCACAGCGCGCGCTGTATCTGCTCGAAGGCGAGCTGATGCTGGATGACGAGGAAGTCCAGCCATGCAGCCTGGTCGTGCTGCCTGAGGGCGAAGCCGTGAGCTTGTATGCCGAGGATGAGTGCCAGCTGGTGCTGATCGGCGGCGCGCCGCTGGATGGACCGCGGCGGATGAACTGGAATTTTGTGGCCAGTGATCCGGCATTGATAGAACAAGCCCGGGCGCGCTGGGCGGCTGGGGATTGGCCGACGGTGCCGGGGGAAACTTCGAGAATCGAGTTGCCTCGCTGAATTGGGGCCGCAAAGCGGCCCCCTGCGGTATCAGCGCTGGAACACTTCCTTGAGCAAGTTATGCATTGAGCGGAACGCCCGCTCGGACGTACGCCGGTCATACTGCATCTTGCCCGGCACATTGGCATTCGGGTCGGTGAACGAGTGCACCGCACCGCCGTAGCTGAGCAACTGCCAGTCGACTTTAGCGGCGTTCATCTCCTCCTCGAAGGCCGGTAGCTGCTCTTTGGGCACCAGCGGGTCAGAGGCGCCATGAAGGACCAACACCGAGCCTTTGATACGCTTGGCATCTTCGGGGTTCGGCGTATCCAGGGTGCCATGGAATGACACTGCCGCCTTCAGGTCAGCGCCGGTACGGGCCAGCTCCAGGGCGCAGCAGCCGCCGAAGCAGAAGCCGAAGGTGGCCACCTTGCCGGGCTCCAGCAAGGCCTTCGATTGCCCCACCAACTGCGCCAGCGCCTCCTGCATGCGCTTGCGCAGCTCGGCGCGATCGTTCTTCAGCGGCATCATCGCCGCGCCCGCCTCGTCGGCATTGGACGGACGTACCGACTGGCCGTACAGGTCGGCGATCAGCACCACATAGCCTTGCTCGGCCACTTCCTTGGCGATACGTTCGGCGCCCTCGCCGATACCCATCCAGTTCGGCGCCATCACCAGGCCCGGCTGCGGCAGCGCGCCCTGGGTGTAGACCAGACGGCTTTCGTAGGCTTTGCCTGACAGGTGATAGACAAGCGATTCGACGATGACCTTGCTCATTCAGCTCTCCTTGGGCTTCACGGGTCAGCACATGATAGATGTATTCGTGGGAGCGGGCTTGCCCCGCGAAGCAGGTATCGCGGGCCCGCTCCCACAAGTGAGTCCCCGCCAGAAACGAAAAAGCCCGCCGAAGCGGGCTTTGTCTGCGTCAGATCAAGCGGACAGCTCGACCAGCAGCTTGTTGAGGCGACGCACATAGGCCGCCGGGTCCTTCAGGCTGTCGCCGGCCGCCAGGGCCGCCTGGTCGAACAGGATGTGCGAAAGCTCGGCGAAGCGGTCTTCGCTCTGCTCGCCATCGAGCTTCTCGATCAGCGGGTGGGTCGGGTTGAACTCGAAGATCGGCTTGGACTCCGGCACCTTCTGCCCGCTGGCCTCGAGGATCTGGCGCATCTGCAGGCCCAGGTCCTGTTCGCCGATGGCCAGGATCGCCGGCGAGTCGGTCAGGCGGTGCGAGACACGCACTTCGGCCACGCTGTCACCCAGCGCGCCCTTCAGGCGCTCGACCAGGCCTTCCTTGTCCTTGGCGACTTCTTCCTGGGCCTTCTTGTCCTCTTCGGAGTCCAGCTTGCCCAGGTCCAGGTCGCCACGGGCGACGTCGACGAAGGCCTTGCCATCGAACTCGCTGAGGTAGCTCATCAGCCACTCGTCGATGCGGTCGGTCAGCAGCAGCACTTCGATGCCTTTCTTGCGGAAGACTTCCAGGTGCGGGCTGTTCTTGACCTGGGCGTAGGATTCGCCGGTCAGGAAGTAGATCTTGTCCTGGCCTTCCTTGGCGCGGGCCAGGTAGTCGGCCAGGGCGACGCTCTGCTCGCCGCTATCGTCATGGGTGGAGGCAAAGCGCAGCAGGCTTGCGATCTTCTCCTTGTTGGCGAAGTCCTCGGCCGGGCCTTCCTTCAGCACCTGGCCGAAGTTCTTCCAGAAGCCCTTGTATTGCTCGGGTTCGTTCTTCGCCAGCTTCTCCAGCATGTCCAGCACGCGCTTGGTCAGCGCGGTCTTCATCGAATCGATGATCGGATCCTTCTGCAGGATCTCGCGGGAAACGTTCAGCGACAGGTCGTTGGAGTCGACCACGCCCTTGATGAAGCGCAGGTACAGCGGCAGGAACGACTCGGCCTGGTCCATGATGAACACGCGCTGCACGTACAGCTTCAGGCCGCGTGGCGCTTCGCGCTGGTACAGGTCGAACGGCGCGCGGGCCGGCACGTACAGCAGCGAGTTGTATTCGAGCTTGCCTTCGACCTTGTTGTGGCTCCAGGCCAGCGGGTTCTCGAAGTCATGACCGATGTGCTTGTAGAACTCCTGGTATTCCTCGTCCTTGACCTCGGTACGCGAACGGGTCCACAGGGCGCTGGCACGGTTGACGGTTTCCCACTCCTGCGTCGGCTGCTCTTCACCTTCAGCGGCCGCAGCTTGTTCTTTCGGCAGCTCGATCGGCAAGGCGATGTGATCGGAGTATTTCTTGATGATGTTGCGCAGACGCCAGCCATCGGCGAACTCGTCCTCGCCCTTCTTCAGGTGCAGGACAATACGGGTGCCGCGCTCTGGCTTGTCGACCGTGGCAACTTCGAAGTCGCCCTCGCCCTTGGACGACCAGTGCACGCCTTCGGCGGACGGCAGCCCGGCACGACGGCTGAACACATCGACCTTGTCGGCGACGATGAATGCGGAGTAGAAGCCCACGCCGAACTGACCGATCAGGTGCGAGTCCTTCTTCTGGTCACCGGTGAGATTCTTCATGAAGTCGGCGGTGCCGGACTTGGCAATGGTGCCCAGGTGGGCGATGACGTCTTCGCGGCTCATGCCGATACCGTTGTCCTCGAGGGTCACGGTATTGGCGGCCTTGTCGAAGCTCACGCGGATCTTCAGTTCGGCGCCACCTTCAAGCAGCTCGGGCTTGGCCAGGGCCTCGAAACGCAGCTTGTCGACGGCGTCGGAGGCGTTGGAGACCAGCTCGCGCAGGAAGATTTCCTTGTTCGAATACAGGGAATGGATCATGAGGTGCAGCAGCTGCTTTACCTCGGTCTGGAAGCCCAGGGTTTCTTTTTGAGTCTCCACACTCATGGTCTTCAAAACTCCAATCTGTTGGTTGTTGGCGCCTGGCGGCCGTCTGGCCTGCTTTTGATGGCGGATGTCCAACAGATGGGGGCAGCCCTGACTATTTCAAGGGCTTTTCCGGTTCGATCTTGAAATGCGCGCGCGCCGTGGCGATCGGCGTGTCGCGATCACCCTGCCAGGCGGTGATGGCGACGTTGGTCACCCGCCGCCCCTGGCGCCACAGCTGACACTGGGCATAAGTGTCGCGAAAATGCCCGGCGCGCAGGTAGTCGATGGAGAAATCGATGATCTTCGGAATACTCGCGCTCTCGCTGTAGATCAGCAGGTAGAGCGCCGCGGACAGCTCCATGAAGCCGGCGATGACGCCGCCATGGATCGCCGGCAGCAGCGGATTGCCGATGTTGTCGGGGTTGGCCGGCAGACGGAACAGCAGGTCGTCGCCCTGGCGCTCGCATTCGATGCCGATCAGCCCGGCATACGGGATCAACGCCAGCAGGGGCTGGTAGTCGCCCCGCGCATGGGCCTGGTTCAACTGTTGACGGATATCGGCGGGAATCACGCGCGGCCCTCCTTGAGGCTGTTGCCGAAGCGGATGCCGCCCTTGACGTCCTGCCCCAGGCGCATGAAGGTGCCGACCACCTGGCAGATCGGCTGCTCAGGGTCGTCCTGGTAGGCGGTGCCGCGGGTGAAGATGACATCGCGGGTCACCCGGTAGCACTGGGCATGGCCGAAGATATCCTTGCCGGCCTCGGCCGGGTGCATGTAGTCGATGCGCAGGTCCAGGGTCGGGCACACCTCGAATCGCGGCAGCGCGCAGAGCGTGGCCATGCCGCAGGTGGTGTCCATCAGCGTGGTCAGCACGCCGCCGTGCACCGCGCCGTTCTGCGGATTGCCGACAATGGCCGGTGACCAGGGCAGCACCAGCGTCATGCCGTCGGCGTCGGCGTGGTGCACGCGCATCTGCAATACCTGGCAATGTTTCAGCGCCGAGAGAAAACGCTCGGCCATCGCCATCAATGGCGTCTCGTTCATTGTCCCTCGCTTCATAAAATGGATAAAAAGTCCATATAGGTCGGGCAGTTATATATCTGTAACCTTTGTGGAACTTCTTCGTACCCGGCGAACTCGAAGGTACAAGTAAAGTTATTCCACCCAGGAGAAACACCCCATGCGTAAACCTTTTGCTTTTGCTCTGATGCTGGCCGCTGCCATGGGCCTGGCTGCTTGCGATAAAGCGAGCGAAGACAAAGCCCAGGACGCACAGCAACACGCCGAGCAAGCCCAGGAGAAGATGGGCGAAGCTCAGGATAAGATGAACGAAGCCGCCAAGGAAAACGCCGAAGCCGCCAAAGATCAGGCCGAAGCGCAGCAGAAGGCCGCCGAGGAAGCTGCTCCGGCCGCGCCAACTGCCCCAGCCGAGCCGGCCAAGCAGTAATCGACCCGAACGAAAAAACCCGACTTGCGTCGGGTTTTTTTATGCCTGCCACTTTTGATTGAAACGTTTCAGTTGGTCGCCCCCGAAGTGTCCCTGGGCAACTCGGTGGGGACGTTTTCCGTTGGCGTGAACACCATGACTTCCAGCACATGGGAATGGAATTCACGGCGATAAAGGATAAATACCACGGCCACGCTCATGACCATGAACAACCAGGGGCTGATGAACCAGCACAACATGACCATGCCGAAGTAATAGGAGCGCAGCCCAAGGTTGAACTGGTTGGCCGCCAACGACAGCACCCGCGCCGCTCGCGAGGCAAATGCCCTGCGCTCCTGCTCACTGACCTGACGTTCGCCGATCATCGGTGCCGACCCTACCAGCACCGCAGCGAAGTTGTATTGGCGCATGCACCAGCTGAAGGTGAAGAAGGCGTAGACAAACACCATCGCCAGGCATAGCAGCTTGATCTCCGACATACCCTGGGAAGCCTGCTGTACCAACGGCAAGTCGGCCAGCAGCGACAAGGCGCGGTCGGACGCACCGAGCACGGTGAGAATGCCGGCCAGGATGATCAGCGTGCTGGACGCGAAGAACGAGGCATTGCGCTCGAGGTTGCCGATTACGCTGGCATCGGCGATGCGGTTGTCGCGCAGCAGCATGCGCCGCATCCAGTCCTCGCGGTACAGGTGCAGCACGCTGGCCAGGCAAGCCGTGTCGCGCCCCTTCCAGATGGCGTAGCGGGTGTAGCCACCCCAGCAGATGGCGAACCATAGCGCGGCCAGCAGGTTGCCCAGGTTGTTTTGGATGAAGGTCATGCAGTTATCCCGCAAAAGAGAAACAGACCGGTTTTCGACGCCCGGGCTCATTAAAAGACACGCCATCCAGTACAAATCGCGGGACAGACAACAAAAAACCCCGCTCCTCAAGGGAAGCGGGGTTTCGATATCCACCGTGGCTGGGCGCCCTTCGGCTTGTGGCCGGCACCCTGCCCTTCAGGTTTCAATCCATCAGGCCAGCGCCTCGCGCGGCTTGCCCAGCATGCGGTCGAAGACCACGGCGGCGGCCAGGGTAACCACCGAAGGCACCAGCCAGGCCATGCCTTCGTTGCTGAACGGCAGGTGAGCCAGGGCGTCAGGCAGTACGTGGGCAAAGCTGCTGCCCTTGATCGCGTCGACAACACCGAACACCAGCGACACCAGCATGACCGGGGCCAGGATACGGGTCGGCGAATTCCACAGGTCCTTCACGAAGCTCAGGCCCACGACCACGATGCACGGCGGGTAGATCGCCGTCAGCACGGGAATCGAGAACATGATCAGCTTGGTCAGGCCCAGGTTGGAGATCACCAGCGAGAAGCCGGCCAGGATCACCACCAGGGTGCGGTACGACAGCGGCAGGATCTGGCTGAAGTACTCGGCGCAGGCGCAGGTCAGGCCAACGGCGGTCACCAGGCAGGCCAAGGCGATCAGCACGGCGAGGAAGCCGCTGCCCAGGGAACCGAAGGTGTGCTGCACATAGGCATGCAGGACCATCGCGCCGTTGGTGGCATCGGCGGCGATGTCATGGCTGCCCGCGCCGAGGTGGAACAGGCTGACATACACCAGCACCAGGCCGACACCGGCAATCAGGCCGGCGATGATGGCATAGCGGGTGATCAGCTTCGGCGACTCGACGCCACGCGAGCGGATGGCGTTGACGATGACGATACCGAAGACCAGGGCACCCAGGGTGTCCATGGTCAGGTAGCCATCGGAGAAGCCTTTGGAGAACGCGGCGGCGGCGTAGGCAGGCTGGGCCTCGCCAATGGTGCCGGCAGGCAGGGCGAAGGCGGCGATGCCCAGCACCGCCAGGGCGATGATCTTCAATGGCGCGAGGAAACGGCCCACGGTGTCGAGCAGCTTGCCTGGGTACATGGATACGGCCAGGACCACGGCGAAGTACACGATGCTGTAGATGAGCAGCGCGGTCGGGCTCTCGCCGGTCAGCGGCGCAACGCCCACTTCGAACGACACGGTGGCGGTTCGCGGGGTGGCGAACAGCGGGCCGACCGAGAGGTAGCACACAGCCGCCAGCAGGCCACCGAAGAACTTGCCGATCGGGCTGCTCAGGGCGTCCATGCCGCCACCGACCTTGGCCAGGGCGACCACGGTGATGACCGGCAGGCCCACGGCGGTGACCAGGAAGCCGAGTGCGGCCATCCACACGTGCGGACCGGACTGCAGGCCGACGATGGGCGGGAAGATGATGTTGCCGGCGCCTACGAAAAGCGCGAACGTCATAAAGCCAAGCGCCAGGATATCCTGGCCTTTTAACACTTTCATTTAAGGAAATACCACACTGCTGAAATCGGGAGTCGGAGGGGATTTCCCATAGGATGAAGGGAAATGCTGCCCGGCTTGGTGAGCCAGACCCGTTTAGCGTGTCGTTCCCTTTTGGGGTACGGGCACAGAGTGAACGCGTAGCCTACCTGTTTTGCCCGACAAACGCACTGGCACAGTGCTGCTTGTCCGATGTGCGTATGTGTTTGTCGTCTGGTTGAACGTGTCAGGCGACAATTTATTGCTCATTTGGCTAGATGTCTGGTTGAAAATCCTGATTGAGGTGATCGAATTTCCCCAGGTGTGGGAGCGGCCGCTGATCGCCAGGAAAAACGACAAAGGCCACCCGAAGGTGGCCTTTGTGCGCGTGGGGGGTACTACGTGTTACTTACTTCTTGACTTCCCAGCCAGTCAGCTCGGCCAGGGCCTTGCCGATATCAGCCAGGGAACGCACGGTTTTCACACCAGCGTCCTGCAGGGCGGCGAACTTCTCGTCCGCAGTACCCTTGCCACCGGAGATGATGGCGCCAGCGTGGCCCATGCGCTTGCCCGCAGGTGCGGTAACACCGGCGATGTAGGAAACGACAGGCTTGGTCACGTTGGCCTTGATGTAGGCCGCGGCTTCTTCTTCAGCGGAACCGCCGATCTCACCAATCATGACGATCGCTTCGGTCTTCGGGTCTTCCTGGAACAGCTTCAGGATGTCGATGAAGTTGGAGCCCGGGATCGGGTCACCGCCGATGCCGACGCAGGTCGACTGGCCGAAGCCGGCGTCGGTGGTCTGCTTCACAGCTTCGTAGGTCAGGGTGCCGGAACGCGAAACGATACCGACCTTGCCTGGCAGGTGGATGTGACCCGGCATGATGCCGATCTTGCACTCGCCCGGAGTGATCACGCCTGGGCAGTTCGGGCCGATCAGGGTCACGCCCAGCTCGTCGCACTTGACCTTGGCGTCCAGCATGTCGAGGGTAGGAATACCCTCGGTGATGCAGACGATCAGCTTGATGCCACCGAAGGCGGCTTCCAGGATCGAGTCCTTGCAGAAAGGAGCCGGTACGTAGATGACCGACGCGTCAGCGCCGGTGGCTTCTACGGCTTCTTTCACGGTGTTGAACACCGGCAGGCCCAGGTGGGTGGTGCCACCCTTGCCTGGGGTGACGCCGCCGACCATCTTGGTGCCGTAGGCGATGGCTTGTTCGGAGTGGAAAGTACCCTGCGAGCCGGTGAAGCCCTGGCAGATGACTTTGGTGTCTTTATTGATCAGGACGCTCATTACTTGCCCTCCGCAGCTTTGACAACTTGTTGAGCAGCGTCGGTCAGGCTGGTTGCCGCAATGATGTTCAAACCGCTTTCTGCCAGTACTTTAGCGCCCAGTTCGGCGTTGTTGCCTTCGAGGCGAACGACAACCGGAACTTTGACGCCGACTTCTTTCACAGCGCCGATGATGCCTTCGGCAATCATGTCGCAGCGAACGATGCCGCCGAAGATGTTGACCAGGACGGCCGCGACATTGCTGTCGGACAGAATGATCTTGAACGCTTCGGTAACGCGCTCTTTGGTAGCGCCGCCGCCCACGTCGAGGAAGTTGGCTGGCTTGCCGCCGTGCAGGTTGACGATGTCCATGGTACCCATGGCCAGGCCGGCACCGTTGACCATGCAGCCGATGTTGCCTTCGAGGGCGACGTAGTTCAGTTCGAACTTGGCGGCGTGGGCTTCACGGGCGTCGTCCTGCGACGGGTCGTGGAAGGTCTTCAGCTTCGGCTGACGGTACATGGCGTTGGCGTCGATGTTGATCTTGGCATCGAGGCAGTGCAGATCGCCGTCGGCCTTGATCACCAGCGGGTTCACTTCCAGCAGGGCCAGATCGTGATCCTTGAACAGCTTGGCCAGGCCTACGAAGATCTTGGCGAACTGTTGAACCTGCTTGCCTTCCAGACCCAGCTGGAACGCCAGTTCACGACCCTGGAACGGCTGAGCGCCGACCAGCGGATCGATGGTGGCCTTGAGGATCTTCTCAGGAGTTTCGTGAGCGACTTTCTCGATGTCCACGCCACCTTCGGTGGAGGCCATGAACACGATGCGACGGCTCGAACGATCGACTACAGCGCCCAGGTACAGCTCTTTGGCGATGTCAGTGCAGGATTCGACCAGGATCTTGGAAACTGGCTGACCGTTGGCGTCGGTCTGGTAGGTGACCAGGTTCTTGCCCAGCCACTGAGCAGCGAACGCCTTGGCGTCTTCCTTGCTGCGAACCAGCTTGACGCCGCCCGCCTTGCCGCGACCACCGGCGTGGACCTGGGCTTTGACGACCCACTCGTTCCCGCCGATCTTGTCGCAGGCTTCTGCAGCTTGCTCAGGGGTATCGACAGCGAAACCCTTGGAAACTGGCAGGCCGTACTCAGCGAACAGCTGCTTACCCTGATACTCGTGAAGATTCATGCTTTTTACCGTCTTCGTTAGGTACTGCGCTTCGGCGCTGCGCCATTACTGGCGCCGCACCACCTGTGACCGTTGACCCCGGGTTTTCCCGTGTGATCCGGTCCGGCGGACGTTCCGCGGTGAGTCTTGCACGCAAGACCCACGACGGGCAGCCCGCCGTGGTTTCTTATAATTAACGCTTCTTACGGTTGGCGACGTGAATGGCACCGCCATTCACCGCCAGCGCTGCTTCATGCAACGCTTCGGACAGGGTCGGATGGCTGAAGACCATCATGCCCAGGTCCTCGGCACTGGTGCCGAATTCCATTGCGATCGCGCCTTGCTGAACCAGCTCGGCAGCCGATGGACCGATCACGTGAACGCCCAGTACGCGGTCGGTCTTGGCATCGGCGATGACCTTGACGAAACCACCGGTGTCGTTGGCCGCCATCGCACGGCCGCTGGCCGCGAACGGGAAGGTGCCCACGTTAACCTCAACGCCTTCGGCTTTCAACGCCTGTTCGGTCTTGCCGACCCACGCGATTTCCGGGTGGGTGTAGATGACCGACGGGATCAGGTCGTAGTTCATCTGGGCTTTGTGGCCCTTGATGCGCTCGACGACCATGATGCCCTCTTCCGAGGCCTTGTGCGCCAGCATCATGCCGCGTACCACGTCACCGATGGCGTAGACGCCCGGAACGCTGGTGGCGCAGTGATCGTCGACGAAGATGTAGCCACGCTCGTCGATGGTCACGCCGCTGTCGGCAGCCAGCAGATCAGTGGTCACCGGACGACGGCCGACCGCGACGATCAGCTTGTCGAAGGTGATCTTCTGCTCGCCTTCGGCGTTGGTGTAGGTGACTTCGACTTCGTTGCCGTTGACTTTCGAGCCGGTGACGCGAGCACCCAGCTTGATGTCCAGGCCTTGCTTGGTCAGGGTCTTCTGGGCTTCTTTCGACACGGCGGTGTCGGCAGCCATCAGGAAGGTGTCCAGGGCTTCCAGGACGGTGACTTCGGCACCCAGGCGAGCCCATACCGAGCCCAGCTCCAGGCCGATGACGCCGGCACCGATGACGCCCAGGCGCTTCGGTACGCTCTGGAATTCCAGGGCGCCGGTGGAGTCGACGATGACGTTCTGGTCGACCGGGGCCGGCGGAATGTCGATCGGACGCGAACCCGAAGCCAGGATCACGTTCTCGGCTTCGATGACTTCGGTGGTGCCGTCAGCCTTGGTGACTTCGACTTTCTTGCCGGCCAGCAGCTTGCCGTGGCCCTGGATCGAAGTGACGCCGTTGGCCTTGAACAGGGTGGCGACGCCACCGGTCAGGTTCTTGACGATACCGGCCTTGCGGCCAACCATCGCGGCAACGTCCATCTTCACTTCGCCAGTGGAGATACCGTGCACGTTGAAGCTCTCTTTGGCTTCCTTGTACTTCCAGGAGCTGTCCAGCAGCGCCTTGGACGGAATGCAACCCACGTTCAGGCAGGTGCCGCCCAGGGCCAGCTTGCCCTCGGCGTCGGTGTATTTCTCGATACAGGCAGTCTTCAGACCGAGTTGGGCAGCCTTGATGGCGGCAACATAGCCGCCAGGACCTGCACCAATCACCACTACGTCGAATTTCTGGGTCATAAAAGATTCCTTATCAGCTACAAGCTACAGGCCGCGTACCGCACGGCCCCGCCTCTTGCGAAGAGCGGGGCCGGCGGCGCGCAGCTAGTTGATTAGATGTCCAGCAGCAGGCGAGACGGATCTTCCAGCAGGTTCTTGATGGTCACCAGGAAGGTTACCGCTTCCTTGCCGTCGATCAGGCGGTGGTCGTAGGACAGCGCCAGGTACATCATCGGGCGGATCACCACTTGGCCATTGATGGCCATCGGGCGCTGGATGATGTTGTGCATACCCAGGATCGCGGCCTGCGGCGGGTTGACGATCGGGGTCGACATCATCGAGCCGAAGGTACCACCGTTGGTGATGGTGAAGGTACCGCCAGTCATCTCTTCGATCGACAGTTTGCCGTCACGGGCTTTCTTGCCGAAGGTGGCGATGCCGTTCTCGATCTCGGCCAGCGACATCGATTCGGCGTTGCGCAGCACCGGTACCACCAGGCCACGGTCGCTGGAGACGGCGACGCCGACGTCAGCAAAGCCGTGGTAGACGATGTCGTTGCCGTCGATCGAGGCGTTGACCGCCGGGAAGCGCTTCAGCGCCTCGGTGGCAGCCTTGACGAAGAACGACATGAAGCCCAGGCGCACGCCGTTGTGGGTCTTCTCGAACAGGTCCTTGTACTTCGAACGCAGGGCCATGACTTCGGTCATGTCGACTTCGTTGAAGGTGGTCAGCATGGCCATGTTCGACTGGGCTTCGACCAGACGCTCGGCGATCTTGGCGCGCAGGCGGGTCATCGGCACGCGCTTCTCGGTGCGGTCGCCAGCGGCGACGATGACCGGGGCAGCGGCAGCAGCGGCCGGCTTGGCAGCCGGTGCAGCGGCAGGGGCCGACTTCTTGTTGGCGACGGCGGCGACGACGTCTTCCTTGGTGATGCGACCACCCTTGCCGGTGCCGGCAACGGTAGCCAGGTCGATGCCGTTCTCTTCAGCCAGCTTGCGCGCGGCTGGAGCGGCAACCGGGTCGTCTTCGCCAGCGTCGGCGGCAGCGGCGGCCGGCGCAGCAGCGGCAGGCGCGGCAGCCGGAGCTGCGGCGGCGGCGCCACCTTCAACGATCGAGCCCAGGACTTCGTCGGACAGGACGGTGTCGCCCTCGCCCTTGACGATGGCGCCCAGCACGCCGTCGGCGGTGGCCAGGACTTCCAGGACGACCTTGTCGGTCTCGATGTCGACGATCAGCTCGTCACGCTTGACGGCGTCGCCCGGCTGCTTGTGCCAGGTGGCAACGGTGCCATCGGCAACCGATTCCGGGAAGGTTGGGGCTTTGATCTCGATAGCCATTATCTGTGTTTCCTTAAATTCGGTTTCAGGTGCGCGAAGGCGTTAGACAGTGAAGGCGTCTTGCAGCAGTTTTTCCTGCTGTTCGGCGTGCTTCGATGCGTAACCACAAGCTGGCGCGGCAGAAGCGTCGCGACCGGCGTATTCCAGGACCAGCGCCTTGTTGTGGCGGCCCAGGATACGGCGCATGTGGTGCTGGCTGCTGTACCAGGCGCCCTGGTTCATCGGCTCTTCCTGACACCACACTGCATGCTTGAGGTTGGTGTAAGGCGCGAGGATCTCGACCAGGTCGTCCTCAGGGAACGGATACAGCTGCTCGATACGCACGATGGCGATATCTTCGCGGCCTTCGGCACGGCGTTTTTCCAGCAGGTCGTAGTAGACCTTGCCACCGCACAGGACCAGGCGTTCGACCTTGGCCGGATTCAGGGTGTCGATTTCCGGGATCACGGTCTGGAACGAGCCATCGGCCAGGTCTTCCAGGGTCGAGATGGCCAGCTTGTGGCGCAGCAGCGACTTCGGCGTCAGCACGACCAGCGGCTTGCGCAGCGGGCGGATGACCTGGCGACGCAGCAGGTGGTAGATCTGTGCCGGGGTGGTCGGCACGCAAACCTGGATGTTGTGCTCGGCGCACAGCTGCAGGTAGCGCTCCAGACGCGCGGAGGAGTGCTCCGGACCCTGGCCTTCATAACCGTGTGGCAGCAGCATGGTCAGACCGCACAGACGGCCCCACTTGTGCTCGCCGCTGGTGATGAACTGGTCGATCACCACTTGCGCACCGTTGGCGAAGTCGCCGAACTGGGCTTCCCAGATCACCAGCGCGTTCGGCGTGGTGGTCGAGTAGCCGTATTCGAAGGCCAGTACCGCTTCTTCCGAGAGGAAGGAGTCGTACAGGTCGAAACGCGGCTGGCCCGGGAACAGGTTCTTCAGCGGCACGTAGGTGCTGGCGTCCTTCTGGTTGTGCAGCACCGCGTGACGGTGCGAGAAGGTGCCACGGCCGATGTCCTGGCCGGTCATGCGGATCGGGTGACCTTCGAACTGCAGGGTGGCGTAGGCCATGGTCTCTGCATAACCCCAGTTGATCGGCAAGCCACCGGCCTGCATCTTCTGGCGATCTTCGTAGATCTTGGCGACCTGGCGCTGGACGACGAAACCTTCAGGCAGCTCGAGCAGCTTGGCCGACAGCTCCTGCAGGGTCTTGAGGTCGAAGCGGGTATCGTGACGCGCGGTCCAGGCATGGCCCAGGTACGGACGCCAGTCGACGAACAGCTCGCGGTTCGGCTCCTTGACCAGGCTCTTGACCACGTGCAGGCCGTTGTCCAGGGCGTTGCGGTACTCGTCGATCTTGGCCTGGGCGCGCTCGGCGTCGATGCGACCGGCGCTGATCAGTTGCTCGGCGTACAGCTCACGGGTGGTGCGCTGCTTGCTGATCTGCTGGTACATCAAAGGCTGGGTGCCGTTCGGCTCGTCGGCCTCGTTGTGGCCGCGACGACGGTAGCAGACCAGGTCGATGACCACGTCACGCTTGAACTGCATGCGGTAGTCGATGGCCAGCTGGGTGACGAACATCACCGCTTCCGGATCGTCGCCGTTCACGTGCAGGATCGGCGCCTGGATCATCTTGGCAACGTCGGTGGCGTACTCGGTGGAGCGCGCATCCAGCGGGTTGCTGATGGTGAAACCGACCTGGTTGTTGATCACGATGTGCACGGTGCCGCCGGTCTTGAAACCGCGGGTCTGCGACATCTGGAAGGTTTCCATGACCACACCCTGGCCGGCGAACGCTGCGTCACCGTGGATGGAGATCGGCAGAACCTTGTCGCCAACGGTGTCGTTGCGGCGATCCTGGCGGGCGCGAACCGAACCTTCCACCACTGGCGAGACGATTTCCAGGTGGGAGGGGTTGAACGCCATGGCCAGGTGAACTTCGCCACCAGGGGTCATCACGTTGGAAGAGAAGCCCTGGTGATACTTCACGTCACCGGAGCCCAGCTCGTTCATCTTCTTGCCTTCGAACTCGTCGAACAGCTCGCGCGGGTTCTTGCCGAAGGTGTTGACGAGCACGTTCAGGCGGCCACGGTGGGCCATGCCGATCACGACTTCCTTGGTGCCGTAGGAACCGGAGCGCTGGATCATTTCGTCCAGCATCGGGATCAGGCTTTCGCCACCCTCGAGGCCGAAGCGCTTGGTGCCCGGGTACTTGGTGCCCAGGTACTTCTCCAGGCCCTCACCGGCCGTGACGCGCTCGAGCAGGTGAGCCTGCACGTCGGCGGAGAATTCCGGACGGCCACGCACGCTTTCCAGGCGCTGCTGGAACCAGCTGCGCTGCTCGGAATCGACGATGTGGGTGAACTCGGCGCCAATGGTGCGACAATATGTCTTCTGCAGCGCTTCGAAGATTTCGCGTAGGCTCGCTTCCTCTTTGCCGATGAACAGGTCGCCGGCACGGAAGGTCGTATCAAGATCGGCATTGGTCAAGCCGTAGTGATTGATCGACAGGTCTACGGGCGCAGGACGCTGCCACAACCCCAACGGGTCGAGCTTGGCAGCCTGATGGCCGCGCATACGATAGGCCTGGATCAGTCGCAGCACTTCAACCTGCTTCTTCTCGTGTTCACTGCTCACGCTCCCGGCGGATACCGGTTGGGCGCGGCGCTGGTTCTTTGCCAGCAGTACGAAATGGTCGCGGATCGTCGAGTGCGATACATCGGTAGCGGTGCTGCCGTCGGCGGGCAACTTCTGGAAGTAAGTGCGCCACTCTTCTGGCACAGCGTTAGGGTCGTGCAGGTAGAGCTCATAAAGCTCTTCCACATATGCAGCGTTACCACCTGAAAGGTGGGCGCTATCCCACATGCGCTGCATCACGCTTTCTTGCATGCTTGGTCACCCTCGGTTAGGGGACTGATCGGCGAGAGCCACAGCAAACCTGGAAAAGTCCGAACACAGCGACTGAACCACGCCACCTGGATCCTGCTGATTTTCCGGGTACCAGCCCGGAAGCCCCTGCTGGTCTCATATCTTCATAGGTAATGAGCGCGGGCTTTTTGAGCCCTTGCTCGGGTTTTACCTCAGTGCGGGCTCACCACCCGCACCTCGGCTTACTGCAGGTACAACGCTTTGAATCAGGTGCCGCTTTGCAGCAGCATGTTACGTACGTGGCCGATTGCCTTGGTCGGATTCAGACCTTTCGGGCAAACGTTCACGCAGTTCATGATC
Organism: Pseudomonas sp. BW16M2; assembly: GCF_014268865.1. Lineage (NCBI taxonomy): Bacteria > Pseudomonadati > Pseudomonadota > Gammaproteobacteria > Pseudomonadales > Pseudomonadaceae > Pseudomonas > Pseudomonas sp. BW16M2. The sequence continues at coordinate 40,331 of NZ_JABWRI010000035.1, forward strand.
CCGCGGCAGCGGAACACGCTGAACGGGTCATCCAGGGACGCCAGGCGCTCCTGAGTCTTGGTGTCGCGGCTGTCGGCCAGGAAACGGTAAGCCTGCAGCAATGCGGCGGGGCCCAGGAACTTGTCCGGGTTCCACCAGAACGACGGGCAGGAGGTCGAGCAGCAGGCGCACAGGATGCACTCGTACAGACCGTCCAGCTTGTCGCGATCTTCCGGCGACTGCAGACGCTCGATGGCCGGGGCCGGGGTGTCGTTCTGCAGGAACGGTTTCACCTTCTCGTACTGCTTGTAGAAGATGCTCATATCGACGACCAGGTCACGGATAACCGGCAGGCCTGGCAGCGGGCGCAGGACCAACTTGTTACCTTTTACGACAGCGGACAGCGGCGTGATGCACGCCAGGCCGTTCTTGCCGTTGATGTTCATGCCGTCGGAACCGCACACGCCTTCACGGCAGGAGCGACGGTACGAGAAGCCCTCGTCCTGCTCCTTGATCAGCGCCAGCACGTCCAGGACCATCAGATCCTTGCCGCCGGTGTCGACCTGGAAGGTCTGCATCTTCGGCGCCGAATCGGTGTCCGGGTTGTAACGATAAACTTCGACTTGCAACATAGCGGCCACCCTTAGTAAGTCCGGACTTTCGGTTCGAAGGCAGGAACTGTCTTCGGCGCAAAGTTGACGCCACGCTTGGCGACGCGCTTCTCACCCGGGTAGTACAGGGTGTGGCACAGCCAGTTTTCGTCGTCACGGTCTTCGAAGTCTTCACGGGCGTGCGCGCCGCGGGACTCTTTACGGGCTTCAGCGGCAATGGCGGTCGCTTCGGCGACTTCCAGCAGGTTCTGCAGCTCCAGCGCTTCGATACGCGCGGTGTTGAAGGCCTGGGACTTGTCGTTGATCTTGACGTTGGCGATGCGGTCACGCAGGCCGGCCAGCTGCTCGATACCCTTCTGCATGTATTCGCCGGTACGGAATACACCGAAGTAGTTCTGCATGCAGCTCTGCAGCTCGCGCTTGAGGCTGGCGACGTCTTCGCCGGTGGTGCGCTCGTTGAGCTTGCTCAGGCGGTTCAGGGCAACGTCGATGTCGGTGTCGCTGGCATCGCGGTATTCGACGCCGTCGCTCAGCGCCTTCTCCAGGTGCAGGCCGGCGGCGCGGCCGAAGACCACCAGGTCGAGCAGCGAGTTGCCGCCCAGGCGGTTGGCGCCGTGGACCGATACGCACGCCACTTCACCTACGGCGAACAGGCCCGGGATGATGTGGTCGTTGCCTTCGGCGTCCATGGTGATGGCCTGGCCATGAATGTTGGTGGCAACGCCGCCCATCATGTAGTGGCAGGTCGGGATGACCGGTACCGGCGCGACCACCGGGTCGACGTGGGCGAAGGTCTTGGACAGTTCGCAGATGCCTGGCAGGCGGCTGTGCAGCACTTCCTCGCCCAGGTGGTCCAGCTTCAGCAGTACGTGGTCCTTGTTCGGGCCCACGCCGTTGCCGGCGATGATCTCTTTGACCATGGAACGGGCGACCACGTCGCGGCCAGCCAGGTCCTTCGCGTTCGGCGCGTAACGCTCCATGAAGCGCTCGCCGTGGGCGTTGATCAGGTAGCCACCCTCACCGCGGCAACCCTCGGTGACCAGTACACCGGCGCCGGCGATGCCGGTCGGGTGGAACTGCCACATCTCGATGTCCTGCACCGGCACGCCGGCACGCAGGGCCATGCCGACACCGTCACCGGTGTTGATCAGGGCGTTGGTGGTGGAGGCGTAGATACGACCGGCACCGCCAGTGGCCAGAACGGTGGCCTTGGACTTGATGTACATGGTTTCGCCGGTTTCGATGCAGATCGCGATCACACCGACGAAAGCGCCGTCCTGGTTCTTCACCAGGTCGACGGCGTAGTACTCGTTGAGGAAGGTGGTGCCTGCTTTCAGGTTGCCCTGGTACAGGGTGTGCAGCAGCGCGTGACCGGTACGGTCGGAAGCGGCGCAGGTACGGGCGGCCTGGCCACCTTTACCGAAGTCCTTGGACTGGCCACCGAACGGGCGCTGGTAGATACGGCCAGTCTCGGTACGCGAGAACGGCAGGCCCATGTGGTCCAGCTCGAAGACCGCGGCCGGGCCTTCCTGACACATGTATTCGATCGCGTCCTGGTCACCGATGTAGTCGGAACCCTTGACGGTATCGTACATGTGCCAGCGCCAGTCGTCGTTCGGGTCGGCCGAAGCGATGGCGCAGGTGATGCCGCCCTGGGCGGAAACGGTGTGCGAACGGGTCGGGAACACCTTGGTGACTACGGCGGTCTTGTGGCCGCCTTGAGCCAGCTGCAGCGCTGCGCGCATGCCAGCGCCGCCGCCACCGATAATGATGGCGTCGAAGGAAATCGTAGGAATGTTAGCCATGAATCAGATACCCCAGAGAATCTGCACACCCCAGACGAAGTAAGCGAACATCGCTACACCGCATACCGCCTGGAACAGGAAACGAATCGCAGTCGCCGACTTGCCGAAGGACATCGGCGTCAGGTAGTCGGTGGCAATGGTCCACATGCCGACCCAGGCGTGAGCGCCCAGGGCAACGAGGGCCAGCAGACTGAAGATGCGCATCGCGTTGTTGGAGAACAGAGCGTGCCACTGGGCGTAGTCGATACCCGGGTGGGCAGCGAGGTAGCCGATCAGGAAGATGAAGTAAGCCGCGAGAACGACCGCCGAGACGCGCTGCGCCATCCAGTCGTAGAGGCCCGAACGCGACAGGTTCGTGACGTTAGTTACCATACCCAAACTCCTGCCAGAACGATCAGCACCACGGAGATGACGATCACGATTTTCGAGCCCAGCTTGCCGCCTTCCAGCGTCTCACCGATGCCCATGTCCATGATCAGGTGGCGCACACCTGCCACGAGGTGATACAGCAGGCCGGACAGCAGGCCCCAGGTCACCAGTTTGGCCAGCGGACTGGTCAGACACGCCTTCACCTCGGCAAAGCCTTCCTCGCCACCCAGCGACTTGCTCAATGCGTACAGCATGATGGCAAGGCCGAGGAACAGGATGACGCCGGAGATACGGTGAAGAATGGACGTGTACGCGGTGATCGGGAGTTTGATGGTCCTTAGGTCTAGGTTTACAGGTCGTTGGCTTTTCACGGCTTTTTTCACACTGAAGAGCCCCTAGCTAACAGGGCAAAGTTGTTGGTAAGTGTACTGGTCAGGTACCCACCACCCAGGAGAGCGACGACACCCAGCAGGGCGGGCTTGAAAGCCCCTGGGAGTCGGCTGCCGAGTATAGACAGTTAGGCTGCTTATGACAACGTGAGGGGCTCGCCCAAATAGCGCATTGCCTTTAGTGAACAAAAGGCGTAAACGGGCGAGAATTTCGTGAAAAACCAGGCTTCAGGGGGCGTTTCAACCAGCCTTTAGGCAAATTGACATTCGAATTTATCCCTCTATAGTGGTGCGGGCCCTGCGTGGGGGGTCTGTCTGATGATTTCAAGCATTAATAGGAGGCCACATGGCTGACAAAAAAGCGCAGTTGATCATCGAGGGCGCTGCCCCCGTCGAGCTGCCCATTTTAACCGGCACCGTTGGTCCCGATGTTATCGACGTCCGCGGGTTGGGGGCATCCGGCCACTTCACCTTCGACCCCGGCTTCATGGCGACCGCCTCGTGCGAGTCGAAGATCACCTACATCGACGGCGACAAGGGCATCCTGCTGCACCGCGGCTACCCGATCGAACAGCTCGCCGAACAGTCGGACTACCTCGAGACCTGCTACCTGCTGCTCAACGGCGAACTGCCGAATGCCGAGCAGAAGGCCCAGTTCGTCAGCACCGTGAAGAACCACACCATGGTTCACGAGCAGTTGAAGTCGTTCTTCAACGGCTTCCGCCGCGACGCCCACCCGATGGCGGTGATGTGCGGCGTGGTCGGCGCCCTGTCGGCGTTCTATCACGACTCGCTGGACATCAATAACCCGCAGCACCGCGAAATCTCCGCGGTGCGCCTGGTCGCCAAGATGCCGACCCTGGCCGCGATGGTCTACAAGTACTCCATGGGCCAGCCCATGATGTACCCGCGCAACGACCTGTCGTACGCGGAAAACTTCCTGCACATGATGTTCAACACCCCGTGCGAGATCAAACCGATCAGCCCGGTGCTGGCCAAGGCGATGGACCGGATCTTCATCCTCCACGCCGATCACGAGCAGAACGCCTCCACCTCCACCGTACGCCTGGCGGGCTCCTCGGGCGCCAACCCGTTCGCCTGTATCGCTGCCGGCATCGCCGCACTGTGGGGCCCAGCCCACGGCGGTGCGAACGAAGCCGTACTGACCATGCTCGATGAAATCGGCGATGTCTCGAACATCGACAAGTTCATCGCCAAGGCCAAGGACAAGAACGATCCGTTCAAGCTCATGGGCTTCGGTCACCGCGTCTACAAGAACCGCGACCCGCGCGCCACCGTGATGAAGCAGACCTGCGACGAAGTGCTCAGCGAGCTGGGCATCAAGAACGACCCGCAGCTGGAACTGGCCATGCGCCTGGAAGAGATCGCCCTGACCGATCCGTACTTCGTCGAGCGCTCGCTGTACCCGAACGTCGACTTCTACTCGGGCATCATCCTCAAGGCCATCGGCATCCCGACCAGCATGTTCACCGTGATCTTCGCCCTGGCGCGGACCGTCGGCTGGATCTCGCACTGGAAGGAAATGCTCTCCAGCCCGTACAAGATCGGCCGTCCGCGCCAGCTGTACACCGGTTACGAGCAGCGTGACATTGTTGACCTGAAAGACCGCAAGTAAGCCTCATCGGCTGAACGCAAAAAGGCTGCCCTCGGGCAGCCTTTTTTGTTCCTATCCCTTGTACGAAACCACGGTGTGGGTGGTGTCCAACCCCAGTTGTTCGAGCCGTTCCAGGACATACCCCAGGCACTGCCCGCCATCGGGTTTGTAGTGTCCGGAGGCATCGTTGACCAGGCCAAGTATGTCGCTCACCGCATTGCTGGTGGTCTTGCGGTCGATCCGCATTTCTCCGGCGCACACCACCGGCTGCCCACCACCAAGCTGACTGTGCCGGGTGTAATGCGTCCGATCGAGGGACTGATCCCAAAACTTGACCAGAATGCTCTTTTGCGGGGTGTAGACCCAGGTGTAGGCATCCTGGGCAGTATTGGGACGCAGATAGATCAATCTTCCGCTCTTGAGCTCATAAGCCAGTATCTGACCCCGCTCTTCACCGATCAGCTGACAGACGCCATCGAGGGCTTCAGGCCGATAGCTGCGCCATTTCAGCACGTCGATCAACCATTGCTGCAATTGCATCGGGTAGGTGTAACCGGCAAAGTCCAGGGGCGCCGAGATATCAGCCTTGCGCCAGTCCAGCCAGTTCACCCGGCCTTGCCATGCCACCCCGTCCCTGGCCTCGACCCAGCGGTTGTCGCTCCCAACGACGCGGTTGCTCAACTGGTCATTGACCTTCAGGTCCAGCGACTGCATCTTCCAGGCCGGGCCGTACCCCCCGGCACTGGCCTGGTAGATCTCGACCGTATGCAGTTCATCGGCATAGATCACGCTGCGCTGGAACATCTTGATCAGGTCGACCTCGACCTTGAAGTGCGCCCCACGCTCGAAGTTGCCGGCCAACGGCTGGCGGTACTCGCTACCATTGATCGAGAACGAAAGGGCATCGCCTGTTCCGGCACTGTAGTCGGCAGAGACAGCGAGGCACACGCTCAGTTTGTTGATGACCATGCTCGGCGCCTGGCCTCGGCGGGGGACCTGGGGCAGTTGCACCCGCCAGGCTTCGGAGGGTAGCGCCTCGCTTCGTCGCTGCAGCAAGACCTCACCCGAAGTCGGAGCACTGCACAAGCTACGGGTACCGTCGCCATAGAGAAGCTCGCCCTTGGAAGACAGCCGCCAGCGATCTCCCGAGGCTGCGCTCGCCTTGCCGCAGATCCCGAGCCCCAAGGCCTGCCCGGTGGTGACATTGACCAGTTGTCCGTCCTTGTAGAGCCATTGCATGGCCTTGGGATCCGGATTCACGGCGAGGCACACGCCCTCCTCGTCCGCCATCAGGTAATCATGACCGTTGGTGAGCATGAACGGGATACCGCTGGGTAGGCCATTCACGGGGTCCCCGGCACCACCACTGCCATCCAGTGCCTTCAGCTGGGTGAACTCGACCGTTTGCTGACGCTGCGCACTGTCGGTCAACAACACGGCATGGCTGTTGGCGGCCAGCTGGATACGGCTGATATGGCGAAAGTCATGTAGCGGGTGTACGCCGGTCAATTGCTTGCCATCACCGTAGACCACCACCCAGGCCTGGTCGTGGTGGTTGCGCGACTCCAGCACGCAGGCCAGGCTTCGGCCCCAGCGGATAACCGGAGTCCTGGCCTGATCATCCGGTTTCGTGCTGGCGGGATTGGCAGCCGAAAAGCTCATCTGTGGTGGGAACGCAGGCAGCTGGGCCCGCGTCATCCAGGCGATGCTGAAACTGGACATGCATTTTTCTCCTGACTGTATGAGCGGAAGGGTCCGTCAACAATCAGTCGAAATTACGTGCACAATCTCGAAGGCGCTGTAGGGGGGCAGAGCTGCCGACGCTCAAAATCCCTCCCCTGCCTGTAGGACCTGTTGACTGCCTGGGCGTATCAGGCAGTCCTGACTTCCTCGAACAGTTCCGGATGGCGATCCAGGAGCTTGAACAGCTTGATCAAAGCGACCGGCGGCCGGGTCTTGCCATTTTCATAACGAGAGAACGCATTGACGCCTCCCCCGAAGATTTCACCCGCTTCACGCTGATCGAGGTCGAACTTCCTGCGCACGGCAACGATGAAGGCAGGGTCAATAGACTCAGCATTGATCTTCCGATCAAACTCCACCATCAGGTCACTGACACGCATGGCTTCGGCATGACTCAACACCGCCTCACCACAGGCAGGGCAATAATCACCACTGACATGCGGAATAAGCGTCGACATGCCCTTGTAGCGATAGGGCATGTCCTGAGTGTCCGGTGCAAGCTCGGCACCACCACAAATCGGGCATCTCATGTTTACAGCTCCTTGAAGGACACGATAAGAACATCATCGACAACCATCAGTTTGAGATACACATACCCCACTGCAGTGAGCGGTCGATAGACGTCCTGCCAGGCCAGGTGATCGGCATAGCAGGTCATGCTCTTGTAGAAATCAGCACGCTCCAGCCTGGTGATCACCTCAAGCATACCCGGGTAATCCAGCCCCAGAGCCCTGGCTCCTCGAAGCGCGGTAGAGGTTGCCCTTACTCGCTCGACTGCGAGCAGCGCTTTTATTCGCTCCAACGTGCAGTGCGGCGTTCTTTTCTCCATGAGAAATTAACCTTCCAGGTTATTTTTGGCCAATAGGTTATTCCAATAACCCCCACCCGGAAGTCTGCCTCACTGCCCTGCCGCCCTTACCGCTTCATTTGTCACCACACATGAGCGCCAACGGCTCCGCCCCAAACCCCAACGACTCACGACGTCCGAAATAGAGCGCCGTCAGCAATCCGACCATGCCCATGACCAGACAAAAGCCGACACACACCCATGGGCTCCAGGGCATCAGGGCGATCAGCGCCAGCGGCGTGGTGCTGGCCCACAGGGCGTAGGCGATGTTGTAGGTGAAGGAGATGCCCGATACCCGGATCTCGGCCGGGAACAGCCCGACCATCACTGACGGCACCACCCCCACTACGCCACAAGACAGGCCGGCCAGGGCATAGGCCGCCCAGAGCTGCCCCCACTGGCCCACCAGGCTGGCGTACAAGGCGCCGATGCCCAACGGCAACAGCAGGCAGTAGAGCATCAGCGCCCGCCAGGCACCGATACGGTCCACCAGCAAGCCGGCCAGCACGCAGCCAATATTGAGGAAAACGATGCCCACGCTGCTCAGGGCGAAGGTGTGCCCGGCTGTCATGCCGAACCGTTGTTGCATCACAGTCGGGGTGATCACCACCAGCACCACCACTGCCGAGGTCAGTACACAGGTCAGCAGCGCCGCCGGCACCAGGGCCCGTCGATGAGTGCCCAGCACCCGTCGCAGGGGGAAGGCCACCGGCTGTTCCTGCTGCGCCCGCAGGGCCAGGAACACCGGAGTTTCACTCAACCAGCGGCGCAGCCAGACACCGATCACGCCAAACACGCCGCCGAGCAGGAAGGGATAGCGCCAGGCGTAATCGAGGATCTCCTGGGGCGTGAACAGTTGTGCCAGCAGGGTCGCGGTCAGCGCCCCGAGCAGGTAGCCGAAAGTCAGCCCGGCCTGCAGGAAGCCCAGGGCATAACCGCGACGACCAGACGGCGCATGTTCGGCGACGAAGGTCCAGGCGCTGGGTACCTCGCCGCCGACCGCCGCCCCTTGCAGGATGCGCAGGGCCAGCAGGATCAGCGGCGCGGCGTAACCGATGTCGGCGTAGGTCGGCATCATCCCGATCAGCAGGCACGGCAGCGCCATCATCAGGATGCTCAGGCTGAACACCCGTTTGCGCCCCAGGTGATCGGCAAAATGGGCCATGAGTATGCCGCCCAGCGGCCTGGCCAGATAGCCAGTGACGAAGATCCCGAAGCTCTGCAGCAGGCGCAGCCATTCCGGCATTTCAGGCGGGAAGAACAGCTGGCTGAGGGTCAGCGCGAAGAATACGAAGATGATGAAATCGTAGATTTCCAGGGCGCCACCCAGCGCGGCCAGCCCCAGGGTCCGGTGGTCACGACGGCTGAACCGTGGCGGGCGGGTGGTATCGATGGCAGTCATGGCAGCTTCCGCAACGAGGCAAAAGGCCAGAGGATAGCAAATCCACCCGCTGCTCAGGGGTTGCGGCAGAACACCGTCTGCGCAAGATTGGTGCGCCGCCGGGCATGGTTCGAGGCCCCCGCCAACCCCGGCGGCAAGGGTAACTGCCCGACCAGCACGGGCATATCGATGATCGCCATGAAGGACTCCAGCGCCTCGCTGTCGGGGGCATGGGGCAGGCTGATGCTGACGGCGTGGCGATCACTCGGCGGTACGGCGGGCACTTTCAGGTGTGGCGAGTGGTACAGCAGCGCGTGCTGGATCTGCGAGCTGACCCGGCAAAAACGCGCCAGGTCGACCCCGGCATGACTGGCCAGCTCGATGTTGCCCACCAGCAGGTTGAAGGGTTCCAGGGCGCTGTGCACCAGGCGCTGCAAGTCGTCGAAACTTTCCACCGGGGCGATCCGGTAATAACCCAGGCCATTGAGCATCTTCTCCAGCTGCAGGCGCTGGCCGGGGTGCTCGTCGGCGATGAGGATGCGCATGGATTTGTTAGGCATCGTCCGGACCTGGGCAGTTGGGTGGTGACGGTAGCTCCATGACCATACTGCGCCGGCAACGGCAACGTCAGGCGGGACGCCTGAACGGGGGGTCTTTATTGATAGTTGTCGTGAACCCGGGAGAAATCAAGTCGCCCACTCACGGAATTTTCACATCTGCGCACGGCTCGCTCAGGACTCCCACTGGCGCATGCGCACGCGGCAATGCTTCATGGCGTTGACGATGTGTTTTTCCACCAGGCTGCGGGAAATACCCAGGCGCTCGGCGATCTGCTGGTGCGACAGGCCATCGAGCTTGCGCAGCAGGAAACTGTCGCGGCAAGGCCCGCTCAGTTCGCCCAAGGCCTGCTGCATCATCGACAGACGCTGGTCGAGTTGCATGCTCTGCGTCAGCGCAGGGGTATGCCAGCGCTCATCGCTGTCAAGTACCTCCAGCGGCTCGGCTTGACGCACCAGATGTCGACGATGATGATCGACCACGAGGTTCATGGCCGTGCGATACAGGAAGGCGCGTGGGTGCTCGATCTGCTCGCCCTCCGTGCGCTCCAGCACCCGGATGTAGGCATCGTGGGCGACGTCTTCGGCCGCCTGGCGATTACCGAGTCGGGCGGACAGGAAGCTCACCAATTCGCGATAGTAATGTTCCACGACGGCACCTGGCGTCTCCCTGCTCAAGCGTTGGTAGTCAGGGGCAGTGTTCTGGATGATGTCAGCGTGCGATCTTACAAATTATAATTATTCGCAGCAACACGCAGACCACCCCCGTGCTGCGCTAAATCGTTATCGAGATCATTCGTTTAACTGGGACCCCCGAGCGCATGCCCCGTCGCGGCACTCGGCCACTATCTCCGGCTGGAAGCCCGCATGACACGCACATCCAATACCCGTCGCCGTCTGCTGATCGGCGCCCTGGGCCTGGCCGGCCTCGGCAGCCTGGTGGCCTGGCAGGTCCTGCCGCTCGGCGGCGCACCGGTCAGCACCGTGCCGGTGATCCGCGCCGATATCGAGAGTAGCGTCACCGCCCTGGGCACCCTGCAACCACGTCGCTATGTCGATGTCGGCGCCCAGGCCTCGGGGCAGATCCGCAAGCTGCATGTGGAGGCCGGCGACGAGGTGCGTCAGGGCCAGTTGCTGGTTGAAATCGATCCGTCAACGCAACAAGCCAAGCTCGATGCCGGACGCTTCTCGATCGAGAACCTCAAGGCCCAGCTCGCCGAACAGCGGGCGCAGTACCTGCTCGCCCAGCAGCAGTACAAGCGCCAGCAGGATCTGGCCGCCACCGGCGCCAGCCGCCAGGAAGACCTGCAGACGGCCGCGGCGCAGTTGAAGGTGACCCAGGCCCGCATCGACATGTACCTGGCGCAGATCCGCCAGGCCCAGGCCAGCCTGCGCAGCGACGAAGCGGAGCTGGGCTATACGCGGATCTACGCGCCCATGAGCGGCACCGTGGTGGCGGTGGACGCCCGCGAGGGCCAGACCCTCAACGCCCAGCAGCAGACTCCGCTGATCCTGCGCATCGCCAAGCTGTCGCCAATGACCGTGTGGGCCCAGGTGTCCGAAGCCGACATCGGCAAGGTCAAGCCGGGCATGACCGCCTACTTCAACACCCTGGCCGGCGGCAAGCGGCGCTGGACCAGCACCGTGCGGCAGATCCTGCCGGTGCCACCCAAGCCGCTGGACCAATCCAGCCAGGGCGGGGGCAGCCCGGCCAGCGCCACGGCCGGCACCACGGGCACCAAGGTGGTCCAGTACACCGTGCTGCTGGACGTGGACAACCCCGACGGCGCCCTGATGGCGGAGATGACCACCCAGGTGTTCTTCGTCGCCGGCCAGGCCAGCCAGGTGCTCAGCGCGCCCCTGGCCGCGCTCGATGACACCCCCGGCGACGGCGTGCGCCTGGCCCAGGTGCTGAACAACAAGGGGCAGATCGAGGCGCGTCAGGTACGCACCGGCTTGAGTGACCGCCTGCGGGTGCAGATCCTCGACGGCCTGAACGAAGGCGAGCGCCTGGTCATCGGCCTACCCGCCGCCAGTGGGGGTTGAGATGTCCACGCCCCTGATCGAGCTGTGCGACATCCGCAAGGTCTACGGCGGTGTCGATTCGCCCAGGGTCGAGGTGCTGCGCGGCATCAGCCTGAGCATCCACCCCGGCGAGTTCGTCGCCATCGTCGGCGCCTCGGGTTCCGGCAAGTCGACCCTGATGAACATCCTCGGCTGCCTCGACCGCCCCACCTCGGGCAGCTATCGCTTCGCAGGCCGGGACGTGGCCGAGCTGGACAGCGACGAGCTGGCCTGGCTGCGCCGCGAAGCTTTCGGTTTCGTGTTCCAGGGCTACCACCTGATCCCCTCGGGTTCGGCCCAGGAGAACGTCGAGATGCCGGCCATCTACGCCGGCACCCCGCCCGCCGAACGCCATGCGCGCGCCCACGCCCTGCTCGAACGCCTGGGCCTGGCCAGCCGCACCGGCAACCGTCCGCACCAGTTGTCCGGCGGCCAGCAGCAGCGGGTGTCGATCGCCCGCGCGCTGATGAACGGCGGGCACATCATCCTCGCCGACGAGCCCACCGGCGCACTCGACAGCCAGAGCGGCGCCGAGGTGATGACCCTGCTCGACGAACTGGCCAGCCAGGGCCATGTGATCATCCTCATCACCCATGACCGTGAAGTCGCGGCCCGCGCCCAGCGGATCATCGAGGTGCGCGACGGCGAGGTGGTCAGCGATTCGGCCACCCCGTCCTCGGTCGATGCACCACCCCGACAGGTGCAGGCCGACGACCTGCGCCAGCGCCTGGACTTCGGCGCCACCCAGCGCGGCGCCTGGAAGGGCGAGCTGGTCGAGTCCCTGCAGGCCGCCTGGCGGGTAATGTGGATCAACCGCTTCCGCACCGCCCTTACCCTGCTTGGCATCATCATCGGGGTGGCCTCGGTGGTGGTGATGCTGGCGGTCGGCGAAGGCAGCAAGCGCCAGGTCATGGCGCAGATGGCCGCCTTCGGCTCGAACATCCTCTACCTCAATGGCAAGCATTCCTCCGAGGAACTGATGGGCATCGTCACCCTCGACGATGTCGACGCCATCGGCGAACTGCCGCAGGTCAAGCGCGTCATGCCGGTCATCGGCGACAAGCTCATGGTGCGCCACGGCAACAAGGGCGAGCAGTTCTATGTCGGCGGCAACAACACCTGGTTCCCCGAGATCTTCAACTGGCCGGTGGTCGAAGGCAGCTTCTACAGCGAGGCCGACGAGGCCAACGCCGCCGCCGTGGCCGTGATCGGCCAGAAAGTGCGCGAGAAGATGTTCGGCGTGGGGAGCAACCCGCTCGGCCAGTACCTGCTGATCGGCAACGTGCCGTTCCAGGTGATCGGCGTACTCCAGGGCAAGGGTGCCAGTTCCGGCAGCGAAGACAGCGACGAGCGCGTGGTGGTGCCCTACTCCGCCGCCTCCATCCGCCTGTTCGGCAGCCGCGATCCGGAGTACGTCACCATCGCCGCCCAGGATTCCAGCCGCGTGAAGGAAACCGAGCAGGCAATCGAACGCCTCATGTTGCAGCGTCACCAGGGCAAGTACGATTTCGTCCTGACCAACGACGCCGCGCTGATCCAGGCCGAGGCCCGCACCCAGAACAGCCTGTCGCTGATGCTCGGGGCGATCGCCGCGATCTCGCTGCTGGTCGGCGGCATCGGCGTGATGAACATCATGCTCATGACCGTGCGCGAACGCACCCGCGAGATCGGCATCCGCATGGCCACCGGCGCACGCCAGCGCGACATCCTGCGCCAGTTCCTCACCGAAGCGGTGATGCTGTCGATGGTCGGCGGCGTGACCGGCATTGTCCTGGCCCTGGCCATCGGCGCCAGCCTGCTGCTGGCCGACATCGCCGTGGCCTTCGCCCTGCCCGCCATCCTCGGCGCCTTCGCCTGCGCCGTGATCACCGGCGTGGTGTTCGGTTTCATGCCGGCCCGCAAGGCCGCCCGCCTCGACCCGGTCAAGGCCCTTACCAGCGAATAGTTCATGACCATCCCCAGCCGCATCAGCCTGTTGACCCTGAGCCTTTGCCTGGCCGCCTGCAGCAGCCCGCCGCCACCGGCGGCGAACATCAACCCACCAGCCGCCTGGCAGGGGCCGACCACGGCCCAGCCCCTGCCCGACAGCCAGTGGTGGCGCGCCTTTGCCAGCGCCGAGCTGGACCGGCTGGTCGAACGCGCCCGCCTGAACAGCCACGACCTGGCGGCGGCCGCCGCGCGGGTACGCAAGGCCCAGGCCAGCGCGGTGATCGCCGGCGCACCGCTGCTGCCCGAGGTGCAACTGGGCCTGAACGGCAGCCGCCAGCGCCTGTTGCGCGGCGAAGGCAACAGTCAGCTCGACGCCAGCAGCAGCGAACGCACCAGCACCTCCTTCGGCACCCGCCTGAGCGCCAGCTACGAGATCGACTTCTGGGGCGGCCTGCGCGCCACCCGCGACAGCGCCCTGCTCAGCCTCGACGCCAGCCGCTTCGACCGCCAGACCGTGGAGCTGACCCTGGTCAGCGCCGTGGCCGACAGCTACCTGCAGGGCCTGGCCTTCGACGAGCAACTGCGCATCGCCCGCCTCAACCTGGACAACGCCCGTGATGTACTGGGCCTGGTCGAAGCCCGCGAACGCTCGGGCTCGGCCACCCGCCTGGAACTGGCCCAGCAGCGCAGCCTGGTGGCCGCCCAGGAGCGCCAGCTGCCGCTGCTCGAACAGCGCCGCCAGGACAACCGCATCGTCCTCGCCACCTTGCTGGGCGACCCGGTGCAGGCGCTGCCTGTGCCTCGCGAAACCATCGGCAACGTTCAGTGGCCCGGCATCGGCAGCGGCGTGCCCAGCGAGCTGCTCGGCCGCCGTCCGGACATCGCCGCCGCCGAGGCGCGCCTGGCGGCGGCCAGCGCCAACGTCCAGGTGGCGCGGGCGGCGATGCTGCCGCGCCTGATACTGGGGGCGGACCTGGGCAGTGGCGCCCGGACCCTGCCTAACCTCTTCGACAGCCCGTACTACACCCTGACCGCCGGTCTCACCGCGCCGATCTTCAACAATGGCCGCCTGAGCGCCGCGCGCGACCAGGCCAGCGCCGAGCAACAGGAGTTGCTGGAGCTGTACCGCGCCAGCATTCTCGCGGGCTTTGCGGATGTCGAGAAAGCCCTGAACGCCATTGCCGGCGTGGAGCGTCAACGTCGCTGGCAGGACCAGGAAGTGGAACAGGCGCGCATCGCCTTCGACCTGGCCCAGCAACGCTATGCCGCTGGCGCCGAGACCTTGCTCACGGTGCTGGAGACCCAGCGCACGCTGTACCTGGCCCAGGACCAGCAGGCGCAGTTGCGCCTGGAACAGTTGCGCGGCAGCGTGGCGCTCTACAAGGCTCTGGGTGGAGGCTGGCAGGCGCCACAGAAACTGTAGGAGCGGGCTTGCCCCGCGAAGGGGCTGCGCAGCAGCCCCAGGGGTCTCAAGCGAGACTTTTGCTCACCACCTCATACACATCGCTGGACAGCGCACCGGAAGCGAGGATCCGCTCCAGCTCGCCCTTCATCAGCGCCTGGCGCTGATCGTCATACTTGCGCCAGCGGGTCAGCGGTGCGAGCAGACGCGAAGCGATCTGCGGGTTCAGCGCGTTGAGCTCGATCACCAGATCCGCCAGGAAGCGGTACCCCGAACCATCGACAGCGTGGAAGTTGACCAGGTTCTGCCCGGCGAAAGCGCCGACCAGCGCCCGCACCTTGTTGGGGTTCTTCAGGGTGAAGGCCGGGTGCTGCATCAGCGCCTTGACCCGCGCCAGCCCACCTGGCAGCGCACTGGCCGCCTGCACGCTGAACCACTGGTCCATGACCAGCGGGTTGTCCTTGAAGTGCTCGGCGAAGGCTTGCAGCGCCTTGGCCCGCTCGGCTTCGAACGGCGAATTGACCAACACCGCCAGCGCGGTCAGGCGCTCGGTCATGTTGTCGCAGTGCTCGAACTGCTCCAGGGTCGCCTCGAGCACCGGCGCCTTGGCGGTCAGCATCAGGTACGACAGGGCAATGTTCTGCAGGCTGCGACGGGCGAAATGCTCGGCCGAGGCCACATAGGCGGTGTTGCGCGAGACCTCGCGGTTGGCCTGGTAGCGCGCCCACAGGGCGTCGAACAGCTGCTCGGCGATCTGCTGGCGGGCGAACTCGCGGGCGGCGTGGATCGCATCGACATCGGCCACCTGGCTGATCTCGGTGAGGTACGCCTCACCCGGCAGCGAAAGCATCTCGGCGACCATGGCGGGGTCCAGCGAGGCGTTGCCGAGCACGGTGCCCAGGGCGGTGATCAGGCGCTGGTCGAGTGTGAGCGCTTCGCCGCGCTGGTGCTGGCCGATCAGTTCCTGCAACACCTGCACCGACAGTTGCTGACCGGCTTCCCAGCGGTTGAAGCCGTCGCTGTCATGCTGCATGAGGAACATCAGCTGGTCGCGGTCGTACGGGAAGCTCAGCTTGACCGGCGCGCTGAAGCCGCGCAGCAGCGACGGCAGCGGCTTGGCCTTGATCCCCTCGAAGGTGAAGGTCTGCTCGCCCTCGGTCACCGACAGCACGCGGTTGCTGCCGACGGCCTGCGCCTCGCCCACCAGGCGCAGCGGCAGGTCGTTGCCTTCGGCGTCCAGCAGGCCCAGGGCCACCGGGATCACGAACGGCAACTTCTCGACCTTGTCCGGGGTCTGCGGGCAGCTCTGGCGCAAGGTCAGGCTGTAGGTCTGCGCGGCGGCGTCATAGGCCTCGCTGACTTCCAGGCGCGGCGTGCCGGCCTGGCTGTACCAGCGCTTGAACTGGGTCAGGTCGACGCCGTTGGCGTCTTCCATGGCCTTGATGAAGTCGTCGGTGGTCACCGCCTGGCCGTCGTGACGCTCGAAGTACAGGTCGCTGCCCTTGCGGAAGCCCTCGGCGCCCAGCAGGGTGTGGACCATGCCCACGACCTCGGCGCCCTTCTCGTACACGGTCAGGGTGTAGAAGTTGGAGATCTCGATGAAGCTCGCCGGGCGCACCGGGTGGGCCATGGGGCCGGCATCCTCGGCGAACTGGTGGGTGCGCAGGTAGGCGACATCCTCGATGCGCTTGACCGTGCGCGAGTTCATGTCGGCGCTGAACTCGGCATCGCGGTACACCGTGAAGCCTTCCTTGAGCGACAGCTGGAACCAGTCGCGGCAGGTCACGCGGTTGCCCGACCAGTTGTGGAAGTACTCGTGGGCGACCACGCCCTCGACCCGCTGGTGGGCGGCGTCGGTGGCGGTCTCGGCGCGGGCCAGCACGCAGCTGGAGTTGAAGATGTTCAGGCCCTTGTTTTCCATGGCGCCCATGTTGAAGTCGTTGACCGCGACGATCATGAAGATGTCCAGGTCGTACTCGCGACCGTAGACTTCCTCGTCCCAGCGCATGGACTTCTTCAGGCTGACCATGGCGTGGTCGCACTTGTCGAGGTTTTCCGGCTCGACATAGATGCGCAGGGTCACATCGCGGCCTGACTGGCGAACGAACGTGTCTTCCTTGCACCAGAGGTCACCGGCCACCAGGGCGAACAGGTAGGCCGGCTTCTTGAACGGGTCTTCCCAGGTCGCCCAGTGGCGGCCGTCTTCCTGAGGGCCGCTGCCGACCGGGTTGCCGTTGGACAGCAGCACCGGATAGCGATGCTGCTCGGCGATCACCGTGGTGGTGAAGGTGCTCATCACGTCCGGCCGGTCGAGGTAGTAGGTGATCTTGCGAAAGCCCTCGGCCTCGCACTGGGTGCAGAACATCTTGCCGGACTTGTACAGGCCTTCCAGCGCGGTGTTGCTCTCAGGGTGGATCTTCACGCTGGTGTCCAGGGTGAAGCGCTCACGCTTCGGCTGCACGGTGAGGCTGTCGTCGTCGAGCTGGTAGTCGTCGGTGCCCAGCGCCTGGTCGTCCAGCTGCACGCTCAGCAGTTCCAGGTGCTGGCCATCGAGCACCAGCGGCGGCAGGCCGGCGCCGCGCTCGGGGTTGCGGCGCATGACCAGCTGCGCATGGACCAGGCTGTGGTCCTCGAACAGTTCGAAGGTCAGGTGGGTCTCGTCGATCAGGTACTCGGGGGCCTGATAGTCCTTGAGGTAGATCACTTGCGGTTGTTCGGTACGCATGGTGACGATCCTTTTACTGGAGCACGGCCAGCTGGTAGGCCGTGTACTTGCGAATGTTGATCACGCCGGTGTCGAAGATCAGGTACTGGCCCTTGATGCCCAACAGTGTGCCTTCCACGACCGGGTCCTTGTCGAGGTTGAAGCTGACGATCTTTTTCGGGTAGGCCTCGACCGGGTAGCGCATCTGCACCACCTCGGCGTCGGGCAGCGGCTGGATGGCCTGCAACCCAAAGCGTTCCTGCAGGGCGCGGATGCCGTCGGCGCAGGCGTCGAAGATCTGTTCGCGGATGGCCGGCAGGTCGAGCACCTCGGCGTCACCCTTGAGCAGTGCGCGCCAGTTGGTGCGGTCCGGCACCTGGCTGCGCAGCACATCCTCGACCAGCCCGGATTGCTGGCGGGTGGCCACGCGCATGATCGGCAGCGCCTGGCTGGCGCCCTGGTCGAGCCAGCGGGTGGGCAGCTGGGTGGCACGGGTGATACCGACCTTGATGCCCGACGAGTTGGCCAGGTAGACCACGTGGTCGGTCATGCAGAACTGCTCGCCCCACGAAGGCTCCCGGCAGGTGCCGGCGTCGTAGTGGCATTTCTCCGGGGCCATGATGCACACATCGCACTGGGCCAGCTTGGTCATGCACGGGTAGCAGTACCCCTGGCTGAAGCTGGTCTTGGTGCGTTTGCCGCAATGGGTGCAGTGGATCGCGCCGAGGTATTCCAGGCGGATCGCCTGGCCGATCAGCGGGTTGACCGGCACCTCGGCGTCATCCAGGCGGAAACTGTATTGAACGACCGGTGCGTCCAGGCGCACCGCCATCTTGCTCAAAGAGCCACGAGCGAGTTCGATCAATGTACCGAGTCCGACTTGAACAGGATGTTGGCGATCGGCGCCGACTTCGAGGCGCACTCCTGCGGGCCCATGTAGCCAGTGCGCTGCTCTTCGGGGAGATTCTTCATCTCCCAGGCGATCACCGCCTGCAGCGACAGCTCCTTCTGTTCGGCGGTCAGCTTGCGGCCGTCGGACCATTTGCCGATCTCCACGGCCGTCTTCAGGCTCTCGTAGATCTCGGGGGTGATGTTTTCGATCATTTGCGCGAAAGTGGACATGCTGTCTCCTCAGTCAGGCGGTCAGTTTACGCCGGGCCAGCGCGCCACCCAAGAGCCCTGTAAGGCATCCGATGAGCAACCCGCCGACATGGGCGGCGTTGGCGATCTGGCCGAATCCCAGTTGGCCGACCACGCCGCTCAGGCAGACCACCAGCCAGATCAGCATCATCACCAGCACGCCCTTGGGCAGGTTGAACTGCGGATTGGGCGCCAGCCACTGGTACAGCCAGACATGCCCGAGCAAGCCGTAGAGCACCCCGGACAGGCCACCGAACAGGCTCGGGCCGCTGGTAAAATGCTGGGCCAGGTTGGACACCAGGCTGAACAGCAAGGTCAGGCCCAGCAGCATCCACGGGCCCTGGCGCAACTCGATGCGCTTGCCCAGTTCCCAGTACCACAGGCCGTTCATCGCCAGGTGCAGCACGCCGAAGTGCAGTAGCATCGGCGACACCAGGCGCCACCATTGGCCTTCGGCCAGGCCCTGGAGCAACGGCGTGAAGTACAGGTAGTCGCCCTGCACCTTGAACGACAGGAAGGTGAACCAGCCGATGGTCGACAGGTTGTCGCCTAGGCCGGTTACCCCGGCGACCACCAGGCTCAGGATCAGCACCGCGGCAGTGACCTTGCAGGCCAGGGCCTGATCCTTCAGCGAAGGCGGCGCCGGGGCATTCGTCGGGCCGCCCTCCATAGGTTCGGGCAAGGCTTGCAGATCGGCATTGCCGTCAGGGAAACGCCGGTACAGCTCGAGCACATCCCCGGCCATGGCCGGCGGCGCCCACAGCACCTGCTCCTCGCCCTCCTCCACCACCCGGTGCGGCACCTGCAGGCGGCGTAACAGGGCAACGAAACCGCTCAGGTCGACCGCCAGCGGCAGGCGCAGCACTTCGATCACGTTCATTGGCTGGCCTGCGGACGGTCGACGTCGACCCAGACGAACTTGTGCGGGTCGATGCGCGTCTCGTCGTCCAGGCGGTAGGCCGCCAGCTTGCCGTAGAGCACGGCGCTGTAGTCCAGACAGGCAAGATTGGCGCGGATCGGTGCCGGGCGCCCGCTGCGCCAGTAGTGGCCAACGAACAGCAACGGCTCGTCCTCGTCGTAGCGCAGCAGGGCATTCTTCTGGCTGTGGCTCAGGGGCGTGCGGGCCACTTCGTCGGGCAGCGCGTCGGGCTGGAAGACGATGTCGCCGTAGGTCTGCGGGTCTTCCTCCCAGAACTTGGTGCGGAAGAAGGCCCGGGTCAGGCCGTCGCCGCCGGTCAGCGTCAGGCCATCCGGCAGGCGCATGTCGGTGCCGCGCAGCAGGCGGTTGCACACCGTGGCAGCGAAACTGCCGGATACCGCCGACGCCTGCACGAAGTGCTCGTCGATGCGGCCCGTGGGGTACTGCTGGCGCAGCGGCTCGATCAGCCGCGGGTCCCAGCAGGCGTGCACCAGGCGGAAGCGCCCGGCGTCGACGAACAGCGGCAGCTCATAGAACCACTGGATGAAATCGTGCCAGTCGCCCGGGTGCTGGGCGAACTGGGTGAGCGTCTCGTCGATCAGCCGGGCATGGCGCGGGGTGTGCTCACGGACAAAGGCCTTGCCGCTGCCGGGCAGTGCCGGGGTGACCCAACCCAGGGCGTTGTACTCGTGGTTGCCCATGATGCAGAAGGCCTGGCCGGCCTCGACCATGTCGTGGACGATGTGCAGCGCCTCGCGGATGCGCGGGCCGCGGTCGACGATGTCGCCAAGGAACAGCGCCTGACGCCGAGGATGGCGCCAGACCCCGCCGACCCGCTTGTAGCCGAGCGCGTCGAGCAAGCGTTCGAGGGTGAGCGCACAGCCGTGCACGTCACCGATGATGTCGAAACTGCGCGCCGGATCGAGCATCAGTCGTCCCTGCCGCCCAGGCGGCTGCCCCAGCCGAGCTTGGTGCGGCAGACCTCGTAGTAGTTGTGGTCCAGCGGGTGGATCAGGCGCAGCTTCTGCGGCTTCTTGCTGACCGTGATGGTGTCGCCGGGGGCGCAGGTGAAGTGGTTCTGGCCGTCACAGGAGACCTGCGGGTAGATCTGCAGGTCCTTGGACACGACGATCTTCAGCTCGCTGTTGCCGTCGACCACGATCGGTCGGCCTGACAGCGTGTGCGGGTACATCGGCACGATGACGATGGCGTCGAGCTTGGGATGCATGATCGGGCCGCCGGCCGACAGCGCGTAGGCGGTGGAGCCGGTCGGGGTGGCGACGATCAGGCCGTCGGCCTTCTGGCTGCAGACGAACTGGCCGTCGATGTAGATCTCGAACTCGATCATCCGCGTCGACTTGCCTGGGTGCAGCACCACGTCGTTGAGCGCGTCACCCTGGCCGATGGCCTCGTGGTGGCGACGCACCTCGGCCTGCAGCAGGAAGCGGTTCTCCACCAGGTAGTGGCCGTCGAGCACCTCGGCGACCTTCTCTTCCAGCTCGTCGGGGCGGATGTCGGTGAGAAAGCCCAGGTTGCCGCGGTTGATGCCCAGCACCGGGATGTTGTGCCGGGCCAGGGCGCGGGCGGCGCCCAGCAGGCTGCCGTCGCCGCCGACCACGATGACCAGGTCGCAGACCTCGCCCAGCAGCTTGCGCGTGGAGGTCTGCAGGCCGTGGCCGGGCAGGACTTCGGCGATGGTGTCCTCGAGGATCACATGCAGGTGGCGCTCGAGGAGGAATTTTTTCAGTCGGCGAATGGTGTCGAGCACCTGGGAGCTGCCAAGGCGTCCGATGATACCGATATTGCGAAATTGCTCCATGGTGCTCCTGCAAGGCTCTGCGGCGGGGTGACAATGCCGGGATTATGGGCGAAAGGACTGGTCAGCGGCAAACCGGCTATGCTCGCAGGATGATGCCCTTCGCCGACCTCGAGTCCCTGCCCCGCCAGCTGCGCCACCCTGCCGTGCGCGACCTGGCCTGGGCGCTGTTGTCGCCACCGCTGCTGGCGCAGGCCGGCTGCCCCCAGCGTCACCCGCTGCAGGGCAGCGCCTGGGCCGATGATCCGCAGCGCCTGGGCCACTGGCTCGCGGCGCTCGACCAGGCGCCCAGGCCGCTGCTGAGCTGGCTGGCACGCCTGAACAGTCGGCGGCTGGGCCTGTACTACGAAAGCCTGTGGCAGTTCGCCCTGCAGCAGGCGCCGGGCATCGAGCTGCTGGCGGCCAACCTGGCGATCCGTGACGGCGGGCATACCCTGGGCGAGCTCGACCTGTTGCTACGCGACCGTGACGGCGATCATCACCTGGAGCTGGCCATCAAGCTCTACCTCGGCCCGCCTGCCGGCGATGGGCAGGACCCGGCGCACTGGCTCGGCCCCGGTTGCCACGACCGCCTCGGGACCAAGCTGGCGCACCTGGCCGGGCATCAACTGACGATTTCCGGCCAGCCCCATAGCCGTGCCGCGCTGGACGGGCTGGGAATCGCCGAGGTCGAGGCCCACCTGTGGCTCGGCGGCTATCTGTTCTATCCCTGGCCCGGGCATGCCGAGGCGCCTGTCGGCGCTCATCCGGCGCATTTGCGTGGGCGCTGGCTGCATCGGCGGGATTGGGCGGATTACCTCGCGACCTGCCCGCCCGGACGCTGGCAGCCGTTGCCCCGGCATGGGTGGCTCGCGCCAGCGCGGGTGGAGGCATCCTGGCCCGCGAGCCAGTTCGACGGTTGGTTGACCGGGCTGGATGTATTCGCCCCCGCACAATTGCTGGTGCGGCTGGAACAGGAGGGCGACGGCGCCTGGCAGGAGACCGAGCGGTTGTTCCTGGTGGCGGACAGCTGGCCGCACTTGCCCGGACTTTGAGGTAGGCCGGAGCAGACAACACAATTTTCACCGACCTGGCGCAAGGATCGATCCCCGACTGCCATTACAGTTGTACCTGAGCGCCAGCAAGAGCGCCCTTTCCGACCTGATGACGAGGACCCACCATGGTTTCATCCACTCCCGCGGCCCATTACGCGCGGCTGTCGATCGCCCTGCACTGGCTGATGCTGGTGCTGCTGGCCGCCGTCTACGCCTGCATCGAACTGCGCGGCCTGTTCCCCAAGGGCAGCGCCGAACGCGACCTGATGAAAGACCTGCACTTCATGCTCGGGCTGACGGTGTTCGTGCTGGTCTGGTTGCGCCTGGCCCTGCGCCTGTCGCGCCCCACTCCGCCGATCGTGCCCAGGCCACCGGCCTGGCAGACGGGCCTGTCGCACCTGGTGCACCTGTTGCTGTACCTGATGATGATCGGCCTGCCGCTGGCCGGTTGGGCGATCCTCAGCGCCGCCGACAAGCCGATCCCGTTCTATGGCCTGGAACTGCCGGCGATCGTCGCCCCCGATCCGGACCTGAGCAAGTTCATCAAGGGTTGGCACGAGCGCATCGGCAGCTGGGGCTACTGGTTGATCGGCCTGCACGCGCTGGCCGGGCTCTATCACCACTATGTGCGGCGCGACAACACGCTGCTGCGCATGCTGCCCTACAAGTAACCGCGTCGTCCCTGCAGGCCGCCGGTGTGCAGGAACACCAGGCGGGTGCCGGGGGCGAAACGCCCGGCCTCGACCTGGTCGCGCAGGGCCAGCAGGGCCTTGCCGGTATAGAGCGCCTCCAGCGGCATGCCGGTTTGCCGTTCGGTGTCGGCGATGAACGCCAGCAGCGCATCGTCGATACGGGCAAAGCCGCCACGGCTGGCGTCGTGCAACTGGTAGCCGTGCACGCCGGCCAGCGCCGCGACGGTCTCCGCCACGCCGTGGTCAAGCGGCACGGCGAGGGCGCCATGGACGGCATGCCTGCCCGCCTCCTCCAGCACCAACCCTGCCAGGGTGGTGCCGGTTCCCGCTGCCAGCCACCAGGCGTCGTAGTCGGTCCAGCCGAGCGTTGCCAGTTGCGCCCGGCACTGCTCGATGATCAACCCGCAGCCCTGGGCACCGGCCAGGCCGCCACCGCCTTCGGGGATGCAGTGCCAGCCCGGATACCGGGCCTGCCAGGGCTGCCAGAAGCCGGGGTCATGGCGGGCGCGGTAGCCGCCGAAACCGAGCCAGTGAAGTTCCATGCCCAGGGCTCGCAGGTCCTGTACCGTCGGCGTTTCCTGGGGGTGGCCGCGCAACAGGCCGGCGGTGGCGAAACCGAAGCGCTTGCCGGCCGCCGCCAGGGCGTGGAGATGGTTGGAATGGTTGCCGCCCAGGCTGATCAGGCCCGGAGCATCGACCTTGCGGGCCTGGAGCAGGTGATGACGCAGCTTGAACCATTTGTTGCCGCTGATCAGCGGGTCGATCAGGTCCAGGCGCAGGACCGCGGCTTCGATTCCCGCGTGGCGCAACCAAGGCAGGTCCAGGCGTTGCAGGGGGGCTTGGGGGAGAGGAAAATCAGACATGGCGGCAGTTTATCTGATCGCGCAGATGCAGATGTGCTGCTCGTTGCCGTTGCCGTTGCCGTTGCCGTTGCCGTTGCCGTTGCCGTTGCCGATCAGGACTCTAGCGCCATAGCTCGCTAGCGACAGCTGCGTCAGTCCAGGCGCCGCCCGTACTTTCGCGACTTCAGGAGGCCGAACGCAGGCCTTGCGGAGGGAGGTGACGGGCATGGATGC
>NZ_JABWRI010000036.1:0-61059 GCF_014268865.1 Pseudomonas sp. BW16M2
GCGGTCGCGGTCGGCGGCGGACAGGCTGTCGGCGCCCTTGAGCTCGATGGTGTGGATGGTGAAGCAGCGGCTGTCGGTCGCCGGTTGCGCTGCACCGGGTTCGGCGGCCTTGCCGGGCAGGTTGCGCAGCTCTTCGAGGCGGCGTTGCTGCTCTTCGAGCAGACGGTCCTGGCGGTCGCGGATCAGGTCCTGGTCGCCAGGCGAGGCAGCCCGGGCCGTACCCATGGCCGTGCAGGCCAGCAAGGCGGCAAGCATGCACGCTCGCCCCCGGTTAAAACGCATAGACATCATCCAGTCCCTGGACCACGGAAAAAGAGCGCGAGATATTATTTAGCCACCATCATGGCGTCAAATTAATATCGCCAAAAAACCGTGAAACCTTCAAGGAACCCTTCCAGCAATCACCTCGACTGAACTTCCAGGCAGCCCGGCGCCTCCACCGGACTGAATCCACTGGTAACAAGGAGTCGAGGGATGAAACCGTTGCGATGCCTTATCTGCGCGGCCACCCTGCTCTGTGCACAGCCCATCTGGGCCTGCACACCGGAAGAGGCCACGCAGAAAAGAGAAGAACTGGCCGGGCTGGTCAGCCAGCTGACCGAGCAGAACCCGCGCAAGGCCAAGGAGATCAACGACGAGCTCCAGCACATGGAGCTCGGAACGGCCAGCAAGGACCTGCCGGATAAATGCCAGTTGATCGACAAGCGCATCCAGGAACTTAAAGAAGCGGAAAGGAAAACCTGACCGCGCCAGTGTCAGCGTCGCTGCTGGGCCTGCATGTACTGGCGAAGCAACTGGTTGATGCGGGTCTGGTAGCCGGCGCCCTGTTCCTTGAACCAGGCCAGCACGTCGGCGTCCAGGCGGATGGTCACCGTTTGCTTGGCCGGCACCCGCAGCTCGGCGCGGCGGAAGAAGTCGTCGTCGAGCTCGGGGATGTCCGAGGTATCGACCGGGGCTTGGTCTTGCTCACAGCTTCTGGACGGTTTCGACATAGCGCGTTACCTCACGTCGTGTGGCTCTTCTGGCGGAAATGATGCGGATCACATCGCCCTGCCGTTCGGTGTAGGCGGCCACGCTGACCCAGGCGTTGATCCAGCCCATGCCGATCCAGCGTGCCTCCGGGTACTCGTATCGCTCATCGCGCAACGCCAGCATCGGCTGGCGGAACATCTCGGGCACGTCGTTGAAGTCGATACCGTGCTTGCGGATGTTGAGCAGGTTCTTGTCCTCGTCCCATTCAAATCGTACGGGACAATCGTATTTACAGCTGTACATACGCTACTCCTCCTTGGCTGCACATGCCAGAGGAGTGTGGCGGGTAGGCGACAAAATGCCCGGGCTGGAACAGGGTTTGGGAAATGGGCTACGCGCCCTGGGGAAGTAGGTGAAGCAACCCGCCACCGTTGCAGTGGCGGGCTCATTGCCGCAGGTGCTTACTCAGCCGCAGGCTTGCGCTTTTTCAGCGGTGCCAGGCCGTCGGAGCTGGCCAGAGGCGCATTGGCCCTAGGCTTGGCGGTAGGCTTTTTCTTGACGGCGCCCTTCTTGTCGGCACCGGCCTTCTTCTCACCCTTTTTCTTCTTGCTGCCGGCAGCCTTGCCCGAGGCCTTGACCTTCTTCGGCCCGCTGTAGGTGCCCTTGACCTCCTTGATGACGCGGCGCTCGAACTGCTGCTTGAGGTAGCGCTCGATGCTCGACATCAGGTTCCAGTCGTTGTGGGTGATCAGCGAGATCGCCAGGCCTTCGCCACCGGCACGGCCGGTGCGGCCGATACGGTGCACGTACTCGTCACCGCTGCGTGGCATGTCGAAGTTGATCACCAGGTCCAGGCCGTCGATGTCCAGGCCGCGGGCGGCGACATCGGTAGCCACCAGGACCTTGGAGCCGCCATCCTTGAAGCGGTCGATGGCCAGCTTGCGGTCCTTCTGGTCCTTCTCGCCGTGCAGGACGAAAGCCTTGACCTCCTTGGCCACCAGGTGGCCGTAGATACGGTCGGCCAGGGCACGGGTGTTGGTGAAGATGATTGCCTTCTGGTAGGTCTCGTTGGCCAGCAGCCACTGCACGATCTGTTCTTTGTGCTGGTCGTGGTCGGCGGTGATGATCTGCTGACGGGTGCCTTCGGCCAGTTGCGAGACACTGTTGAGCATCAGGTGCTCAGGGTCCTTGAGCACTTTACCGATGATATCGCGCAGGGCCGCACCGCCCGTGGTGGCCGAGAACAGCAGGGTCTGCTTGCGGTTCTCGCACTCCTTGCACAGGCGCTCCATGTCTTCGGCAAAGCCCATGTCGAGCATGCGGTCGGCTTCGTCGAGGATCAGCACTTCCACGTGCGACAGGTCCAGGTTGCCGGCATTGAGCTGCTCGAGCAGGCGGCCGGGGGTGCCGATCAGCACATCCGGCACCTTGCGCAGCATAGCGGCCTGTTCCTTGAAGTCTTCACCGCCGGTGACCAGCCCCGACTTGATGTAGGTGAACTGCGAGAACAGTTTCACCTGCTTGAGGGTCTGCTGGGCCAGCTCGCGGGTCGGCAGCAGGATCAGCGCCCGGATCTCCACGCTCGGGCCGCTGCGATCGACCAGGCGGTTGAGCAGCGGCAGCACGAAGGCGGCAGTCTTGCCGCTGCCGGTCTGCGCCGTCACCCGCAGGTCACGCCCTTGCAGGGCCAGGGGAATGGCCGCTGCCTGCACCGGCGTCGGCTCGACAAATTTCAGCTCGGCCACGGCTTTGAGCAGGCGTTCGTGCAAGGCGAATTGGGAAAACACGGGGTAACCTCGGGCAAGTGCGAAAAATTCAGTTGCATAGGGTAACGTTTTCCGTGGCCAGAACCGAATTTCTTTTGGCAACTTTGCGCCGATCCACGCTCTAATACCCCTTCATACCGCAACACAGACCGCTTCCACGCCCATGGACATCCAACGCTTCTGGCGCGACGCCCTCGACCTCTGGGGCACGCTCGACCAACACCCATTGCTGCACGCCGCCCTCGGCCTGATCGTGCTGCTGCTGGTCTCGCTGCTGGTCGGCCGCCTCGCACGCTTCCTGATCCTGCACTCCACCCGCCTGCTCGGCCGCCAGCAGGCGCTCAGGTGGCTGGACGACCTGCGCCACAACAAGGTGTTCCACCGCCTGGCGCAGACCACCCCGTCGCTGGTGGTGCAGTTCGGCCTGAAGCTGGTGCCGGAGCTGTCGGCCACCACCCAGCACTTCCTCGGCAACGTCGCCCTGGCGGTGACCCTGCTGTTCATGACCCGTGCCCTGTCCTGCCTGCTCGACGCGCTGCTGGACATCTACGCCCGCAGCGAGCACGCCCGCACCCGCTCGATCAAGGGCTACATGCAGCTGGCCAAGATGATGCTGTGGATCTTCGCCGCCATCGTCATCGTCGCCACCCTGATCGACCGCTCGCCGCTGTTGCTGCTGTCGGGTCTGGGCGCCATGTCGGCGGTGCTGCTGTTGGTGTACAAGGACACCCTGCTGTCGTTCGTCGCCAGCGTGCAGCTGACCAGCAACGACATGCTGCACGTCGGCGACTGGATCGAGATGCCCCAGGCCGGCGCCGACGGCGACGTGGTGGACATCACCCTGCACACGGTCAAGGTACAGAACTTCGACAAGACCATCGTCTCGATCCCCACCTGGCGCCTGATGAGCGAGTCGTTCCGCAACTATCGTGGCATGCAGCAATCCGGCGGGCGGCGGATCAAGCGCAGCCTGTTCATCGACGCCGCCGGCGTGCGCTTCCTCAGCCCGGACGAAGAACAGCGCCTGGGCCAGGTACGCCTGCTGGGCGACTACCTGGCGCAGAAGCGCCAGGAACTGCATCACTGGAACGAGGCCCTGGGCCCGGTGGCGGAGCTTTCGGCCAACCGCCGCCAGCTGACCAACATCGGCACCTTCCGCGCCTTCGCCCTGGCCTACCTGAAGAACCACCCCAACGTGCACCCGAACATGACCTGCATGGTCCGCCAGATGCAGACCACCGCCGAGGGCGTGCCGCTGGAGATCTACTGCTTCACCACCACCACGGTGTGGGCCGAGTACGAGCGCATCCAGGGCGATATCTTCGACTATCTGCTGGCAGTGCTGCCGGAGTTCGGGCTGAGCCTTTACCAGCAGCCGAGTGGCAATGACATGCGCGCGGGGCTGGCGGTCAGGCCGCCTTTGGTGACCTCGATGCGGGAGTTCGACGAGGCCTGATTTAGGGATGCGTGGGAGCGGGCTTGCCCCGTGAAAAGGCTGGCACTGCCATCGCGGGGCAAGCCCGCTCCCACGGATCGCTGACGAACGGAAAGTTTTTTCAGCTGTGCACAATGGCCTTGTGTTCTCACAAAGCACAAAGAAACAATTAGTTACAAGTATTTCAGAATTATTAAACGCCAGCCTTCGAGAAATACGAATACCCGCCTCTCCCCGCTTCTCCTAACCTGCAGCGAACAGGTCGCCCCCAATGACAGGCGGCACGGTATCGGCCAAAGGACTGCGAGCAAGCGATGCGTCAGGACATCTCCCTGGAAAAACCACTCGACGAACCGGACCGCAGCGATCCGGCCAACCGCCGCAAGGCACTGGCCGCTGGCAGCCTGGCCCATGGCGTGCACGATGGCCTCACCGACGTTATCTATGTGCTGCTGCCTATCTGGCAGGCCGCCTTCGGCCTGAGCTATGCCCAGGTCGGCCTGCTGCGCGGCGCCTACGCCGGGATGATGGCCGGTTTCCAGTTGCTGGCCAGCCGCGGTGCGCGCAAATGGGGGCGCGAAACCCTGCTTGTCAGGGGCACCGCCCTTGCAGGTTTTGCCTACCTGCTGGCGGCCCAGGCCACGGACATCAATCTGCTGTTGCTGGCGCTGATGATCGGTGGCCTCGGCGCCAGCACCCAGCACCCGCTGGCTTCGGCGCTGGTGTCCGACGCCTACGAGGGCAGCGGGCGGGTCAAGCAGGCGCTGGCCCAGTACAACTTCGCCGGGGATATCGGCAAGGCAGTCATCCCCGGCCTGACCGGGCTGGTGCTGGTCTACATCTCCTGGCAGACCAACGCCACCCTGCTCGGCGTGCTCGGCATCGCCGCCGCCTTCGCCTTGTGGTGGCTGATGCCGAAGAACCAGGCCCACGAAACCGCCAGCAAGAAGACCAAGGTCGCCGACGCGACCGGCACGCCAGCCGGCCTGATGGCGCTGATCGCCACCGGCAGCATCGACAGCGGCGTGCGCATGGGCTTTTTGACCTTCCTGCCGTTCCTGCTGCAAAGCAAGGGCGCCAACACCGAGCACATCGGCCTGGCCCTGGCCCTGCTGTTCATCGGCGGCGCCTTCGGCAAGCTGTTCTGCGGCTACCTCGGCGCACGCCTGGGGCCGGTGCGCACGGTGATCTGCACGGAAGTGCTGACCGCGCTGCTGATCCTGCTGGCATTGGTTTTGCCCTATGGCGCCCTGATGCTGGTGATGCCGCTGATCGGCGTGGCGCTGAACGGCACCTCGTCGGTACTTGGCGGCCTGGTTCCGGATTTCGCCCCACGGGACCGGCGCGACCGGGTATTCGCCTGGTTCTACACCGGCACAGTGGGCGGCGGCGCCCTCGCCCCGGTGCTGATCGGCGCGATATCCGACCAGGCCGGCGTCACCGAGGGCCTGGTGGTGCTGGCCTGCGTGCTGCTGCTGACCTTGCCGCTGTGCCTGGTGATCTACAACGGCATGAAGGGCCTGCTACGCCGCTGATCCGCAACATCGTTCCAGATCAAGAACAACAAGGACGTGAACCATGAGCAACGGACTGTCGCAACGATCCGCGCGTGTCAGCGCGCCCGGCACCTCGAGCATGCGCAGCAAGGCCAACGCCCTGCGTGACGCCGGCATCAAGGTCATCAACTTCGCCGCCGGCGAGCTGTCCAGCGACGCCGCTCCGGACATGCGCCACGGCGCCATCGCGGCGGTCCACGAACAGTGGAACCGCTACACCCCGCCCCTGGGCAATCCGCGCCTGCGCCAGGCGCTGGCCTGCAGCGTCAGCCAGCGCCTGGGCGTCGACTACGGCGCCGATGAAATCGCCGTGTCCAGCGGTGCCAAGCAAGCCCTGTTCAACAGCGCCATGGTGCTGCTCGACCCGGGTGATGAAGTGCTCATCCCGCGTCCCTACTGGGAAACCTTCCCCACCCAGGTCGAACTGGCCGGTGCCCGTCCGGTGTTCGTCGACACCAAGGGCGACAACCACAGCCTGCGCGCCGCTGCGGTCAAGGCCGCGCTGTCGCCGCGCAGCAAGGCGATCATCATCAACACCCCCAACAACCCCACCGGGGTGGTCTATGCCCCGCGGGAACTGCTCGCCATCGGTGAACTGGCCCTGGAACACAAGCTCTGGGTGATCTTCGACGAGTGCTATCGCAGCCTGCTGCGCAATGGTCAGCAGCACCACAACCTGGTCGCGCTGCTGCCCGAGCTCAAGGCCTCGACCATCATCATCGACTCGTTCTCCAAGAGCCAGGCAGTGACGGGCTGGCGCCTGGGCTATGCCTGTGCGCCGAAGGCAGTGGTCACGGCCATGCACAACCTGCAGGCCCACACCACCTCCAATCCCAGCAGCCTGGCCCAATACGCGGCGCTCAACGCCCTGGATGGCGACGGCGCGCGGCAGTTCGGCGCTGAGGTCAATGCCCAGCTCGATCGGCAGCTGGCTGTCGCCACGGCGCTGCTCGGCAAGCTTGAGTCCATCCGTTTTTCGCCACCCCAGGGCGCGTTCTACCTCTACCTGGATATCACCCGCCTGCTCGGCATGCGCTACCAGGGCGAGGCTATCCGCGACGCCAGTCACCTCTGCGAGCTGTTGCTGACCGAGGCGCGCATCGCCCTGGTGCCCGGCTGCAGCAATGGCGACCCGTGCGCCGTGCGGCTGTCCTACTCGGTAAGCCCGCAGGACCTCGAGGAGGGCCTGGGCCGCTTCACCGACTTTATCGCAACGCTTGCCTGACCCCGGACTTTCCACCACCCGCGAGAATATGACATGAAGAAAACGGATTTCATGCTGTCATTCGTCGACCAGGCCCTGACCGATGTGCAGGACAAACGGCTGGCCAGCGCCCTGAAGAAAGGCTTCGAGGTGCACGCCGACCTGCTGGAGGACTACCTCGATACCTACCAGCGCATCACCGCCAAACCCTGGTCACGGGAAAGCCTGTGCACCTTCTTCTGTGGCTGGCGCAGCCCGGACGGTGCCGCCCATGCGGTATCAAGCATCATCGTGCGCCTGCTGCAGGAGTCCGAGGCCATCGACGATCCCCAGGCCCGGCTGCTGTTGCAGGACGCCGCCCGTCACTGCGGCGAGATCATCGTCGAGGACATCGGCCTGGGCGAGATGCACGGCCACCCGCACCACTCCAAGCTGTATGCGCGCATGGCCACCGCCATCTGCGGCTCGGAGGACTGGCGCCTGCAGGACCGCTACCTGAACCCGGTGACCAAGGAATTCTCCACCTGGGTGGGCAGCAAGCGTCCGCTCGCCCCGCAACTGGTTGAGGCCATAGAGATGATGGCGATGACTGAGCTGTTCAATACCGGGGAATACAACGTGATGACGCCCCTGTGGAAGGACTGGCTCAAGGAGGCGCAAGGCAAGACGCCGGGCGAGGCGCATCGCATCGCTTCGTTCCTCAGCGTGCATTGCGGCGCGGTCGAGGCGCAGCATTTCTTCCATGCCACCAGCGCCCTCGAACTCTACTGCCGCGCCACCCGCCAGGCACTGGACCACGCACGCATCGAGGCACTGTCCTGCGAATACGTGAAAAGAGCCTGCGAGCACCTGAACAAGATGGAGTCGGTGCTCGCCGCCTGACGAACACCTCACAACAGGGATGAGGCATATGAACGTGATCAAGCGTGACGCACGCATCGACCTGCGCCAGTTGTTCAGT
The DNA here is from genome assembly GCF_014268865.1 of Pseudomonas sp. BW16M2. Classification (NCBI taxonomy): domain Bacteria; kingdom Pseudomonadati; phylum Pseudomonadota; class Gammaproteobacteria; order Pseudomonadales; family Pseudomonadaceae; genus Pseudomonas; species Pseudomonas sp. BW16M2. Next base: position 7,895 of record NZ_JABWRI010000036.1, read on the forward strand.
GAAAAAGCCTGCCTGCGGGTACTCGAGGCACACAGCCCGATCTCGGCCATGCTGGCCAAGAGCGTGCGCCTCGGCGCCGGCGACACCAGCCTGGGCTACGATGCCATCTGGTCCAGCTCGCTGACCGACTCGACCCAACGCTGCCTGCCGGACATCGAGATCCTCTCGCCCAGCGACCGCCTGGAACGGCTGAACGAAATCCTCACGGTCTGCGACCTGCCGCTGATCTACGACGCCGACACCGGCGGCAAAATCGAGCATTTCGCCATCCATGTGCAGTGGCTGGCCCGCGCCGGGGTGTCGGCGATCGTCATCGAAGACAAATGCGGGCTGAAGAAGAACTCGCTGTTGGGCCTGAGCGTGCATCAGGAGCAGGAAACCGTCGAACTCTTCTGCGACAAGATCAGGGTCGGCACCCAGCATCGCCTGGAGGGCTCGATGATGATCTTCGCCCGCTGCGAGAGCCTGATCCTGGAAAAAGGCCTGGATGACGCCCTCGCACGCTGTCGAGCCTACACCGAGGCCGGCGCCGACGGCATCATGATCCACAGCCGCAAGAGCACGGGTGAGGAGATCCTCGAATTCGCCCGCCGCTTCAAGCAGACCCACCCGCGCACACCCCTGGTCTGCGTGCCGACCAGCTACCCGCAACTGACCTTCTCGTGCCTGGCTGACGCCGGTTTCAATGCGGTGATCTACGCCAACCACATGCTGCGCGGCGCCTACTCGGCCATGCGCCAGGTCGCCACCAGCATCCTCGAGCATGACCGGGCCTATGAGATCGAGCCGGCCTGCATGCCCATCGATGAAATCCTCAGCCTGGTGCCCGGCACACGATGACCACCCCATCGGGGCCGCAGCGCGGCCCCTTTGCCAAGTTTGCTCAGGCGGCACTCAGGTAGGAAACCAGCTCGGTGACATGCCGTGGCATGCGCTCGAAATGCCTGACCAGCATCATTTGCTGCTGGCGCGCCCAGGTTTCGTCGAGGCGTCGGGCCACCAGGCCACAGCCATCGAGATATGGCTGCACCGCCGCATCCGATGCGATACCGATACCGACTCCTTCGGCAATCATCCGACATAGCGACTCGGCGCCGGACACCTTGATCCTGAACTGGGCCGCGAGACCATCGATATCGGCCTGCTGCTCGATCAGACGGCACAGTGCACTGTCGGTCGCCAACCCGACCTGCGGGTGGCGCAGCACATCGCCCAGGCGCAATGAGGCGCTGGCGGCCAATGCGTGATGCCTGGGCAGCACCGCCACATAGTTGAGCACCGGCAGGGCGATCGAGGCGCAACCCTCCACAGGGTCGCTGCCGAGCACCACGCCCATGTCGACGGCGCCCTCGCGAATGCCGCGAACGATATCCCCGGTCGTGCGTTGCTGCAGGTCGATGGCGACATTGGCGTGATCGGCGAGATAGCGCACCAGCCGGCGCTGGGTCGACTCGAATGCGCTGAAGCCTGCGACATACATGCGCATGCTTGCCCCGTCAGGCTCTTCGCGGTGGTCGAATTCGGCCTTGAGCACTTCCAGCTGGCGCAGGATCTTGCGGGCATGGATCAACAACCGCTGACCTGCCAGGGTCAGCACCAGCCCTTTGTGCTGCCGATGAAAAAGCCCCTCGCCAAGCTCGGTTTCCATCGACTTGATGCGCATGCTGGCGGCCCCAGGCGAGAGGCATGCACGCTTGGCGCCCTGGGTCAGGCTGGGGGACTCGGCGATCTTGATGAACAGTTTCAGGTCGGTCAGGTCAAGGTTCACGGTCTCTTCCTTGTAGTGTCAGGCAAATCCATTGTCGGAACGGGCGATCTTGAGCCGCCTGCGTCCATCTTGCCTGCCACCGTCGGCCGGGCAAAGCCTGCCTTGGTATTGCCCCCGTGAATGACGAAGGCGCCCATGCGGGCGCCTTCGTCTTGCGCAGATACCTCTAGCGCGACGAGGCAGTCCCCGGCATCCCTGCACGCGGACCGCCCAAGCGGCTCAACCACACCGACGCCAGGATCACCGTACCGCCAATGGCCAGGCGTCCGAGCGGTTCGTCCTGGTTCCAGATCAGCAAGTTGAGCAGCAAGCCCACCGGCACATGCAAGTTGTTCATCACCGCCAGGGTGCCGCCGGAGACCAGGCAGGCGCCTTTGTTCCACCAGTACAGCCCCAGCGCCGTCGGACACAGGCCCAGGAACAACAGCACCAGCCACTGGGTGTCGGTACTCGGCAGGTGCTGGGTATTGCCGAACAGCAGGAAGGCCGGCAATACCACCAGCAACGCGCCCAGGTAGAAATAGCCGAAACGGCGGTAGTGCGGCAGGTCGCTGGGGTGACGGGCCACCAGGTGGCGGTACAGCACCTGGCCGGCGGCGTAGGTGAAGTTGGCCAGTTGCAGCAGCAGGAAGCCAATGAAGAACTCACCAGTGACCGTGTCGAAGCGGATCACCGCCGCGCCGGCCACCGCCACCAGGGCGGCGAGCAGCGCCCAGGGGTTGAAGCGCCGGTTCAGGGCATCCTCGATCAAGGTGACATGCAGCGGGGTGAGGATGGTGAACAGCAGCACCTCCGGCACCGTCAGCACGCGGAAGCTGAGGTACAGGCAGACATAGGTGATGCCGTATTGCAGCGCGCCGATCAGCAGCATCGAGCGCATGAAGCGCGGCTCGACCTGACGCCAGCGGGTCAGCGGCAGGAACACCAGCCCGGCCAGCAGCACCCGGACCAGCACGGCGAAGTAGCTGTCGACGTGGCCGGCCAGGTATTCGCCGATCAGGTTGAAGGAGTACGCCTGGATCAGCGCGACGATTATCAGATAGCCCATGGTTGGCCCTCGTGGATCAAGGCGGGGACCTTAGCGGGTTGGGCCTGGGCAGTTCAACCATGGGGATTGTGGGGGTGCTTGGGGTCTTCGCCCTCCTTGGTTGCACGCTCGCCTGGCGGATAGGTGTGGGAGCGGGCTTGCCCCGCGATGGCACAGGCCCGGCAAACATCATCGACCGATCTGGCGCTATCGCGGGGCAAGCCCGCTCCCACGCCGTTCTCCCACGTCGTTCTTACGTGCATAAAAAAGCCCGGCCATGAACTGGCCGGGCAGGCACACCCAAAGGAGCAACAAGGTGTCAGGGTTGGGAATTCGTGGCGGTTCAGGCCACCGCGGCCAGCCTGGCCTTGGCCTGGTTCAGGCCCTTCTCGTGGAACTCGCCGCTCATGTTCAGGCCTTCGGCGTGGATGAAGTCCACATCGTGGATGCCGATGAAGGCCATCACCTGGCGCAGGTAGGGTTCCTGGTGGTCGCTGCTGGCGCCGGCATGGATGCCACCGCGGGCGGTCAGGACAATGGCGCGCTTGCCGTTGAGCAGGCCCTGCGGCCCGGTCGGGGTGTACTTGAAGGTGATGCCGGCGCGCAGCACGTGGTCCAGCCAGGATTTCAAAGTGCTGGGGATGGTGAAGTTGTACATCGGCGCGGCCATCACCAGCACGTCGGCGGCCAGCAGTTCGTCGGTCAGCGCATTGGAACGCTCCAGCGCCTCACGCTCGGCGGCGCTGCGCTGCTCCTCGGGCTTCATCCAGCCACCGAGCAGGTTGGCGTCCAGGTGCGGCACGGGGTTCACGGCCAGGTCGCGCACCTTGATCTCGTCGGCCGGATGCGCCGCTTGCCATTGCTGGATGAAGTCCAGGGTCAGTTGACGGGAAACGGAATCCTGCTGGCGGGCGCTGCTTTCGATGATCAGTACGCGGGACATGGGGTGCCTCCATCGGCGGTAAAGGGTGGCGATTCGATGGAGGTGAGATTAGTGGTTGACCTATCGATAAAAAAGCGTAAAAAGTGGGATCAATCTATCGATTTATCTGTTTCATTCCGCTTTGCAGTCGAGCACGATGCGCAGCTTGATGATCTGCCGGTTGAACTTGGCGGTGACATCCACGCTCCTGCCGGCGGGCACGTTGACCCGGCGCACCCGTGGCGCCTCGGGGCCGTTGCGGAAAGTGACCTTGCACGCCGCCGGCACCTGCCCATAGTTGTTGAGGCTGATCGAGCCGATGTCGTAGGCCGTGTCGTAGGCGGTGTAGTCGACCTTGACCCCGGTCAGGTCCTTTTCCACGTCGATCGGGTATGCCATGGCCCCGAGGGGCAGGCACAACAGCAAAGCCGCACAACATTTCTTCATACGGGCGCTCTCCTTGGGAAGAGCGCAGCTTAGGACAACAGGAGCCCTGGATGAAAGCACCGCGCGTTACCCTGGATCAGTGGCGGACCCTGCAGGCGGTGGTCGACCACGGCGGGTTCGCCCAGGCCGCCGAGGCCCTGCACCGTTCGCAGTCGTCGGTGAGCTACACCGTGGCGCGGATGCAGGAGCAACTGGGCGTGCCGCTGCTGCGCATCGATGGGCGCAAGGCGGTGCTGACCGAGGCCGGCAGCGTGCTGCTGCGTCGTTCGCGGCAACTGGTCAAGCAGGCCAGCCAGCTGGAAGACCTGGCTCACCACATGGAGCAAGGCTGGGAAGCCGAGGTGCGCCTGGTGGTCGACGCCGCCTACCCCAGCGCCCGCCTGGTGCGCGCCCTGGCCGCCTTCATGCCGCAGAGCCGCGGCTGCCGGGTACGCCTGCGCGAAGAAGTGCTGTCCGGGGTCGAGGAAGTGCTGCACGAAGGCATCGCCGACCTTGCCATCAGCAGCTTCAACATCGGCGGCTACCTGGGCACCGAGCTGAGCCCGGTAGAGTTCATCGCCGTCGCCCACCCCGAGCACGCCCTGCACCGCATGGGCCGCGAGATCACCTTCCAGGACCTGGAAAGCCAGCTGCAGGTAGTGATCCGCGACTCCGGCCGGGCCCAGCCGCGCGATGTCGGCTGGCTCGGCGCCGAGCAGCGCTGGACGGTCGGCAGCCTGGGCACCGCGGCGACCTTCGTCGGCAGCGGCCTGGGCTTCGCCTGGCTGCCCCGGCACATGATCGAGCGCGAGCTGCGCGAAGGCGTGCTCAAGCCCCTGCCGCTGGATCAGGGTGGCAGCCGCCATCCGCTGTTCTACCTTTACTCGAGCAAGGAAAAGACCCTGGGCCCGGCCACGCAGATCCTCATCGAACTGCTGCGCAATTTCGACACCGCGCCGCTGGACGTGCCCTTCGCAGCCCCCCCGCAAGCCTGAGAGGACCGCGCCCATGGCCTGTTTCGAACACGACGGATGCCTGCTGCATTACCAGGAACACGGCCAGGGCGAGCCCCTGGTGCTGCTGCACGGGCTGGGCTCGAGCAGCCAGGACTGGGAACTGCAGGTGCCCGAGCTCAGCCGCCAGTACCGGGTGATCCTCATGGACATCCGCGGCCACGGGCAATCGTCCAAGCCACGCAAGGGCTACCAGATAAAGACCTTCAGCGAGGATCTATTGGCCCTGCTGCGCCATCTGGACACCGGCCCGGTGCACTTCGTCGGCCTGTCCATGGGCGGTATGGTCGGTTTCCAGTTTGCCGTCGACCACCCCGACTGGCTGCGCAGCCTGTGCATCGTCAACAGCGCCCCCGAGGTCAAGCGCCGCACCCGCAGCGACTGGATCTGGTGGCTCAAGCGCTGGGGCCTGGCACGCCTGCTCAGCGTCGAGACCGTCGGCAAGGGCCTGGCCGCGCGGCTGTTCCCCAAGCCGGAGCAGGCCGAACTGCGGCGCAAGATGGCCGAGCGCTGGGCGCGCAACGACAAACGTGCCTATTTGAAAAGCTTCGACGCCATCGTCGACTGGGGCGTGCAGGAACGCATCGGCCAGATTCGCTGTCCCACCCTGGTGATCGCCGCCGACCACGATTACACACCGATACAACTGAAGGAGCGTTACGTTGCCCTGATGCCCAACGCCAGGCTGGCGGTCATCGACGATTCGCGGCACGCTACGCCCCTGGATCAACCTGAAGTCTTCAACCGTACCGTGCTGCAGTTCCTGGCAGCCGCTTCCACCTCTCAAGGATCTTTGAGCCCATGCTGAAAAAACTTCTGCTCACCGCCTGCTCGGTCGCCTTCGCCACCAGCGTCATGGCCTCCGACAAGACCCCGCACGTTGAGCTGGTCACCAGCTTCGGCAAGATCGAGATCGAGCTGAACGCAGAAAAAGCGCCGATCAGTACCAAGAACTTCCTCCAGTACGTGGACAGCGGCTTCTACAACAACACCATCTTCCACCGCGTGATCCCGGGCTTCATGGTCCAGGGCGGTGGCTTCACCGACCAGATGGTGCAGAAGAGCACCCAGGATCCGATCCGCAACGAAGCGAGCAACGGCCTGCAGAACACCCGCGGCACCCTGTCCATGGCCCGCACCTCCGACCCGAACTCGGCCACCAGCCAGTTCTTCATCAACGTCGCCGACAACGATTTCCTCAATCCGGGCCGCGACCGTGGCTACGCGGTGTTCGGCAAGGTCACCAAGGGCATGGAGGTGGTCGACCAGATCGTCAACTCGCCGACCACCGTCAAGAAAGGCATGCGCGATGTGCCGGCGGATCCGGTCTACATCAAGTCGGCTAAACGCATCGATTGATCCCGCGCCACACAGGGACGTGAGTCGGGTCGAACAGGAGTGTCGTCACCCATGCTGTACCGTCGTTTCGAGCAGTTGATCGATATCTTCCGCGAGGCGCCCAGCGAGGCGCCTCCCGGCAAGGTCTGGCCCTTCTATCTCTATTACTTGCGCCAGGTGTGGCCGAGTTTCCTCGCCCTGCTGATCGTCGGCCTGGTCGCCTCGCTGATCGAGGTGGCGCTGTTCAGCTACCTGAGCCGGATCATCGACCTGGCCCAGGGCACGCCCAACGCCAACTTCTTCAGCGAGCACAGCGGCGAGCTGATCTGGATGCTGGTGGTGGTGCTGGTGCTGCGGCCGGTGTTCTTCGGCCTGCACGACCTGCTGGTGCACCAGACCATCAGCCCGGGCATGACCAGCCTGATCCGCTGGCAGAACCACACCTACGTGCTCAAGCAGAGCCTGAACTTCTTCCAGAGCGACTTCGCCGGGCGCATCGCCCAGCGCATCATGCAAACGGGTAACTCCCTGCGCGATTCGGCGGTGCAGGCGGTGGACGCGCTGTGGCACGTGCTGATCTATGCCATCAGTGCGCTGGTGCTGTTCGCCGAGGCCGACTGGCGGCTGATGCTGCCGCTGCTGGTGTGGATCGCCTGCTACATCGGTGCGCTGTACTACTTCGTGCCACGGGTTAAAGAGCGCTCGGTGATCTCCTCCGACGCCCGCTCCAAGCTGATGGGGCGCATCGTCGATGGCTACACCAACATCGCCACGCTCAAGCTGTTCGCCCACACCGACTACGAGCAGCAGTACGCCCGCGAGGCGATCAGCGAGCAGACCGAGAAGACCCAGCTGGCCTCGCGGGTAATCACCAGCATGGACGTGGTCATCACCTCGCTGAACGGCCTGCTGGTGGTCACCACCACCGGCCTTGCCCTGTGGCTGTGGAGCCAGTCGCTGATCAGCGTCGGCGCTATCGCCCTGGCCACGGGCCTGGTGATCCGCATCGTCAACATGTCCGGCTGGATCATGTGGGTGGTCAACGGCATCTTCGAGAACATCGGCATGGTCCAGGACGGCCTGCAGACCATCGCCCAGCCGGTCACCGTCAGCGACAGGCCCGACGCCCCGGCACTCAAGGTCAGCCGCGGGGCGGTGCGCTTCGACCATGTCGACTTCCACTACGGCAAGGGCGGCAAGGTGATCGACGCGCTGAACCTGGACATCCGCCCCGGCGAGAAGATCGGCCTGATCGGCCCGTCCGGCGCCGGCAAGTCGACCCTGGTCAACCTGCTGCTGCGCCTGTACGACATCGACAGCGGGCGCATCCTCATCGATGGCCAGGACATCGCCGAGGTCAACCAGGCCAGCCTGCGCGCGCAGATCGGCATGATCACCCAGGACACTTCGCTGCTGCACCGCTCGATCCGCGACAACCTGCTGTACGGCCGGCCGCAGGCCAGCGACGAGGAGGTCTGGGAAGCAGTGCGCCGGGCGCGGGCCGACGAGTTCATCCCGCAGCTGTCCGATGCCCAGGGCCGCACCGGCTTCGACGCCCATGTCGGCGAGCGTGGCGTCAAGCTCTCCGGCGGCCAGCGCCAGCGCATCGCCATCGCCCGGGTGCTGCTGAAGAACGCGCCGATCCTGATCATGGACGAAGCGACCTCGGCGCTGGATTCGGAGGTCGAGGCGGCGATCCAGGAGAGCCTGGAGACGTTGATGCAGGGCAAGACGGTGATCGCCATCGCCCACCGCCTGTCAACCATCGCCCGCATGGACCGGCTGATCGTGCTGGACAAGGGGCATATCGTCGAAAGCGGCAGCCATGCCGAACTGCTGGCACAGCGCGGGTTGTATGCGCGGTTGTGGCATCACCAGACCGGAGGGTTCGTCGGCGTCGACTGAGTTAGGCGCGGCCCCTGTAGGAGCGGCCTTGTGCCGCGAAAGGGCCGCAACGCGGCCCCGGCGATCTTTGCATCAACGCTGAAATCCTGGGGCCGCTTTGCGGCCCTTTCGCGGCACAAGGCCGCTCCTACAGGGATAGCGTGTGGCCAGGCACTTCAAACCTGACGATACGGCAACATCCCCCGCGCCTCCTCGGCGTAGGCCATCACCCCTTCGCGCTCCTGGCTCAGGAAGTCCGCGACCGCCCGGCGCAACCCCGGGTGCAGCAGGTAATGCCACGACCGCGTGATCACCGGCTCAAACCCGCGAATCAGCTTGTGCTCGCCCTGGGCACCGGCATCGAAGCGCTGCAGACCTTCGCCGATCGCGAAGTCCATGCCCTGGTAGAAACAGGTCTCGAAATGCAGGCGGTCGAATTCGTCCAGGCAACCCCAGTAGCGGCCATACAGGCTGTCGCCCCCCACCAGGCTGAAGGCCATGGCCACCTCGCGCCCTTGCTGCCGGGCAATCACCACGCGAATCGCCTCGGGCATGCGCTCGGCCACCAGGCTGAAGAACTCGCGGGTCAGGTACGGTGCCCGTCGCCGCACGGCATAGGTGTTGGCATAGCAGCGGTAGACGAAGTCCCACTGTGCCTCGCTCAGTTCTTCGCCGCAGTACCAGGCGAAATCGATCCCCTGCCCCGCCACCTGCTCGCGCTCCTTGCGCATCTGCTTGCGTTTGCGTGAACTGAGGGTGTCGAGAAAGTCCTGGAAGTCCCGGTAACCCCGGTTGCGCCAGTGGAACTGGCAACCCAGGCGCTCCAACCAGCCCGGCTGGCCGGCAATGGCCGCGTCCAGCACGCTGTCGGTGAAATTGATGTGCGCCCCCGACAGCCCACCCTTGCCCAGGTACTCGGGAATCGCCTGCAACAGCAGCAGGCCATCGGCTGGATCGGCGGCCAGCAGACGCGGCCCGGCGACCGGGCTGAACGGCACCGCGCCGAGCAGCTTGGGGTAGTAGGCGATGCCCGCGCGCTCACAGGCATCGGCCCAGCCATGGTCGAACACGTACTCGCCGAACGAATGCCATTTGCGGTACGCAGGCAGCAGCGCCCGCACCTCACCGTCGCGTTCCAGCACCAGGTGTTCGGCGGCCCAGCCAGTGCCAGGCACCACACTGCCACTGTCTTCCATGGCCGTGAGGAAGGCATGGCGCAGGAACGGCTGGGCGTCAGGCACCAGCGCGTCCCAGGTGGTCGCCGGCAGGTCGCGCAGATGGGCAAGGCTGTGAAGGCTGATCACGTTTCCAACTCGCTGAAAAGAGAGTGCCAGTATTGCCAAGTCGACCGTGACACTCAAATGACGGCCGCTTTACTTAACAACAGTGCCACTGTTTAGACATTATTCTGTCATTCCCCCTCGCAATACTTGCGCCTGTTTTTCGGAACCCAAGAACCTGTCTAGTCAGGCCCTTTCCGAAGACATGCCAACTTGGGGGCGGGCGCTTGAGCCTCCCCACTTTTTCCAACAGGGAGAACCTTATGCGTCTTGTTTCTACACTTACCGGAGTGAGCCTCACCGGCATGATGCTGGCTCTGAGTACTCCGGCCAGTGCTGCTGTCGACGCCAAGCTGCTCGAAATACTCCGCGCCAACGGCTCGATCAACCAGGCGCAGTACACCGAACTGCAGGGCGACCTGGCAAAGGAAACCAAGGAAAAGGCCGACCAGAAAGCCCAGTCCGAGCGCCTGAGCTCCTTCGAACAGAAAGTGGCATGGGCCGCCAAGACCCAGATCAAGGGTGACGTGCGCCTGCGCTATGAAGACGTCAACGTCGACAACCCCAACAGCCGCAGCGGCAACCAGGACCGCGAGCGCGTGCGTGCCCGCGTCGGTTTCTACAGCGAGATCAACCCGCAGGTCGACGCCGGCATTCGCGTGGCCACCGGTAGCAGCTCGGACGCCCGCTCGACCAACCAGAGCCTGGACAACTACTTCGACAAGAAATCGCTGTGGGTGGACCTCGCCTACCTCGACTGGCACCCGACCGCCGTGCCGAACCTGCACCTGATCGGTGGCAAGATGCTGCAGCCGTGGGTGAGCATGGGCGACATTATCTGGGACAGCGACATCAACCCGGAAGGCGTGGCCGTCACCTACAAGACCAACCTGGGCGGCGCCGAAGTATTCGGCAGCGCCGGCCACTACACCCTCAAGGACAACGTCGACGGCGACGGCGTGCAGTTCAAGCACGACGCGCAGCTGTACCACGGCCAGTTGGGCACCAAGTTCAACCTGGCTGACAGCGTCAAGGTCACCGTCGGCGGCAGCCTCTACGGCTTCGACAACGACAAGAAGTCGGCCGTGCTGCGCAGCTTCGGCAACACCACCACCGAGTTCAACCTGGCCGAAGGCTTTGGCCAGGTGGACTTCACCGGCTTCGCCATCCCGCTGTCGGCCTATGGTCAGTTCGTCAAGAACACCGACAGCACCGACGGCGAGGACAAAGCCTGGTTGGCGGGTCTCAAGACCAAGCTGGGCGCCTGGAGCCTGGACTACAACTACCGCGACGTGCAGCGCAACGCCGTGGTCAGCCTGTTCACCGACTCCGACTTCGGTGCAGGCTTCACAGGTTCGCGTGGCCACAAGTTCAAGGTCGGCTACGAGATCGACAAGAACTTCTCCCTGGGCGCAGCCTACCTGATGGCCAAGACCGACCTGTCGCAGTTGCCGAACAACAATGCTGACGTCGACACCCTGCAGGTCGACCTGGAAGCCAAGTTCTAAGCGCTACGCGCCCTTGCTCCACGCTGAAGCGGGAAATGCCGACCCCATCCGGCATTTCCCGCTTTTTTTTTGCCTGCCAGAAAGCTGGGGGCTGCTTTGCGGCCCCAGCGATAGAGAAGTAAAAGTAGGTATCAGCGCTTACGCAGCACCACGCTCCCGATCGAATACCCCGCACCAAACGAACTCAGCACCCCCAGCGAACCCTTGGCCAGGTCATCCTGATACAGGTGGAAAGCAATCACCGACCCCGCCGAACTGGTGTTGGCATAGCGATCCAGGATCACCGGCGCATCTTCCTCGGCCACTTCACGCCCCAGCAGCTTCTTGACGATCAAGTGGTTCATGCTCAGGTTGGCCTGATGCAACCAGAAGCGCTTGACGTCCGACGGCTGCAGATCGTTCTCGGCCAGGTGCTGGCCGATCAGCTCGGCGACCATCGGGCAGACTTCCTTGAACACCTTGCGGCCTTCCTGCACGAACAGCTTGTCGCGGGCACCGATGCCCTCTTCCGCAGCGCGGTTGAGGAAGCCGAAGTTGTTGCGGATGTTGTTGGAGAACGCCGTCAGCAGCTTGGTGCTGACGATGTCGAACTGGTGTTCGGAGGTGGCCAGGTCGGCACGCTCGACCAGCACGGCGGTGGCGGCGTCGCCGAAGATGAAGTGGCTGTCGCGGTCACGGAAGTTCAGGTGGCCGGTGCAGATCTCCGGGTTGACCACCAGCACCGCGCGCGACTGGCCCAGCTGCACGCTGTTGGCGGCGGTCTGGATGCCGAAGGTGGCCGACGAGCAGGCCACGTTCATGTCGAAGGCGAAGCCCTGGATGCCCAGTGCCTGCTGCACTTCGATGGCGATGGCCGGGTATGGGCGCTGCAGGTTGGAACAGGCGACGATCACTCCGTCGACATCGGCGGCGGTGCGCCCGGCACGCTCCAGGGCTTGGCGGGCGGCGGCCACGCCCATTTCGCAGAGGATCGACTGTTCGTCGTTGCCGCGCTCGGGCAGGCGCGGCTTCATGCGCTGCGGATCGAGAATACCGGCCTTGTCCATGACGAAGCGGCTCTTGATGCCCGAGGCCTTCTCGATGAAGGCGGCGTCGGACAACGGCGCCGCCTCGACCTCGCCACGCTCGATGGCGGCGGCGTTGTCACGGTTGAAACGCTGTGCCCAGGCGTTGAAGGACTCCACCAGTTCTTCGTTGGAAATGCTTTGGGCCGGGGTGTACAGGCCGGTGCCGCTGATGACGACGTTGTGCACGGTCGTTCCTCTGGTCTGGGGCCATCGCCACAAGGCGCTGGCCGGAATAAGGGCAACTTAATGGCACCTTGGTACCAATTTTGAGGCGAGGGCTGCGCCCTCGTTCGCGGCACAAGGCCGCTCCTACAGCATCGGCGTTCGCCTGTAGGAGCGGCCTTGTGCCGCAATCGGCCGCACAGCGGCCGCAAATTCCACCAAGTTTGCCACAACTTGGGGAGCTTAGGCTTCCACCTGACTCCACTGTTTGCTCAGTCGCTTGTCGGAAACCGGGACCTTCGTCCCCAGTTGCTGGGCAAACAACGACACCCGGTATTCCTCCAGCAGCCAGCGGTACAGGGTCAACTGCTCATCGCGCTTGCCTTCCTGGGCATGCTTGTCGGCGCGGGCCTGGTACTGCGCCCAGCAATTGGCCAGCTCGGCGCTCCACACCCGGTCCTTCTGCACCTGCGAGCCCAGCTTCTCCAGGCGCAGCTCCACCGCCTTGAGATAACGCGGCAACTCCTTGAACCAGGCCCCCGGCGTTTCCCGCACGAAGCCCGGGTACACCAGGTTGGCCAGCTGCTGCTTGATGTCGTTGAGCGCCACCGCCTGGCTCAGGTCGATCTTGCCCTTGAAGCGCTTCTGCAGGCCATGCCACAGCTTCAGCACCTCCAGGGTCAGGCGGGCCAGGCGTTCGGCGTGCTCGGTCCAGTTGCCGCGCTTGCGTTCGGCCAGCGAGGCCAGGCCCGCGCCATCGCGCGGCAGTGGGTCTTCGCCTTCCAGCACACAGCTGTCGAGGCTGGCCAGGAGGATATCCTCGACCAGCGCCTCGACCCGGCCCAGTTCACGGTACAGCAGCCCCAGCTCGGTCAGCCCCGGCAGCTTGCCGCGCAGGAACTTGGCCGGTTCCGCCAGTTGTTGCAGCAACAGGCGCTGCAAGGCGCGACGGTGCTGGAACTCGGCTTCGGCCTGGGTCGAGAAGCGTCCCTCGCGCACCGTGCCATTGTCCTCGACCAGCGCCGGGTAGACCGTCATCGACAGCCCGGCGATCTTCTGCTGGGCGGTCTGCGCCACCTGCGCGAAGGCCTTGGCCTGTACCGGCTGCTCGGCCTTCTCGCTACGCGGCAGGGCCAGCGCCGCCTGGCTGGCGGCGGCAAAGCGGGCGGTCAGCTCGGCGAGGTCGCGGCCTTCGCCGAGGAACTTGCCCTGGGCGTCGACCACTTCGATGTTCATGCGCAGATGGCCTTCCACCAGCCCGGCCGCCTCCGCCCAGGCCTCGTCCGACACCCGCGCCCCGGTCATGCGCAGCAACTCCTGGCCCAGCGCTTGCGGCAATGCCCCCTGGCCGAACGCCAGGCGCGACAGGGCCGCCTTGACGAAGTCGGGCACCGGCACGAAGTTCTTGCGCAGGGCCTTGGGCAGATTGCGCACCAGGGCGATGCACTTGGCCTCCAGCAGGCCGGGCACCAACCATTCCAGGCGTTCGCCCGGCAGGTTCGGCAACAGCGGCGCCGGCACCCGCACGGTCACGCCGTCACGCGGATGGTTCGGCTCGAAGTGATAGCTCAGCGACAGGCGCAGCTCGCCCACCTGCAGGTGGTCCGGATACTGCGCGGAGGTGACCTCGCTGGCCTCGCGGGCGAGCACGTCCTCTTCGCGCATGATCAGCAGGTTCGGATCTTTCTGGCTGTTCATCCGGTACCAGCTGTCGAAGGTCGCGGTCTGGTGAATCTCTTCGGGCAGGCGCGCCTCGTAGAAGGCGTACAGCGTCTCCTCGTCGGCCAGAATATCGCGCCGGCGGGCCTTGGCCTCCAGCTCGTCGAGCTGCTCGAGCAGGCGCTTGTTGGCCGCCAGGCACTTGGCCCGGGACTGGATCTCGCCACCGACCAGGCCGTCGCGGATAAACAGCTCGCGGGAAGTGCCCGGGTCGATCGGGCCGAAATGCACCGGCCTGCGACCGACCAGGATCAGCCCGTAGAGGGTGATCTGCTCGTAGGCCACCACCTGGCCGCGCTTCTTCTCCCAGTGCGGTTCGAAGTGGTTCTTCTTGATCAGGTGGGTGGCCAGCGGCTCGATCCAGTCCGGCTCGATCTTGGCCACCATGCGCGCATACAGCTTGGTGGTCTCCACCAGCTCCGCGGCCATCACCCACTGCGGGCGCTTGCGGCCGATGCCCGACGACGGGTGAACCCAGAAACGCCGCTGACGCGCACCCTGGTAGTCGCCCTCCTCGGTCTTCTGGCCGATCTGGCTGAGCAGGCCGCTGAGAATCGCCTTGTGCAGGGGCTGGTAGTCGCAGGCGTCCTTGTTCACCGCCAATTGCAGGTCGCGGCAGATCAGCGCCAGCTGGCGGTGGGCGTCGCGCCACTCGCGCAGGCGCAGGTAATTGAGGAAGTTCTTGCGGCACCAGTTGCGCAGCGGGCTGGCGGTCAGCGCCTGGCGCTGCTCCTCGAAACCGCGCCACAGGTTGACCAGCGCGGCGAAGTCGGAATCGACATCCTTCCACTGCGCGTGCGCCTGGTCGGCGGCCTGCTGGCGCTCCGGCGGGCGCTCACGCGGGTCCTGCACCGACAGCGCGCTGGCGACGATCAGCACTTCCTGCAGGCTGCCCTGGCGGGCGCCTTCGAGCAGCATGCGGCCCAAACGAGGATCGATCGGCAGACGCGCCAGCTGGCGGCCCAGGGGTGTCAGCTGGTTCTCGCGGTTGACCGCCGACAGCTCCTGCAACAGGTTGAAGCCGTCGCTGATGGCCTTGCCATCCGGCGGCTCGATGAACGGGAAGGCGTCGATGGCGCCCAGGCGCAGGTGCAGCATCTGCAGGATCACCGCGGCCAGGTTGGTACGCAGGATCTCCGGGTCGGTGAACGCCGGCCGGCCGTTGAAATCGTCCTCGCTGTACAGGCGGATGCAGATGCCCGGCTCGACCCGGCCGCAGCGGCCTTTACGCTGGTTGGCACTGGCCTGGGACACCGCCTCGATGGGCAGGCGCTGGACCTTGGCGCGGTAGCTGTAGCGGCTGATGCGCGCGGTGCCGCTGTCGATCACGTAGCGAATGCCCGGCACGGTCAGCGAGGTTTCGGCGACGTTGGTCGCCAGCACCACGCGCCGGCCGCTATGGGACTGGAAGATTCGCTGCTGCTCGGCCGGCGACAGCCGCGCATACAGCGGCAGGATCTCGGTGTGGCGCAGCTGCGCCTTGCGCAGGATCTCGGCGGCGTCGCGAATCTCGCGCTCGCCGGGCAGGAACACCAGCACATCGCCCGGGCCCTTGCCCTGGCTGCGTTCGTGCTGGGCGATCTCATCGAGGCTGGCGAGGATCGCCTGGTCGACGGAAAGGTCCTCCTCGACCTGGTTGCCCTCCTCGTCGTGCTCGCTGGTCAGCGGCCGGTACCAGGTTTCCACCGGGTAGGTGCGCCCGGACACCTCGATGATCGGCGCGCCGTCGAAGTGCTTGGAGAAGCGCTCCAGGTCGATGGTCGCCGAGGTGATGATCAACTTCAGGTCCGGGCGGCGGTGCAGCAGGGTCTTGAGGTAGCCGAGCAGGAAGTCGATGTTCAGGCTGCGCTCATGGGCCTCGTCGACGATGATCGTATCGTAGCGTTCGAGGAAGCGGTCGTGCTGGGTCTCGGCCAGCAGGATACCGTCGGTCATCAGCTTGACCAGGGTGTTCGAATCGCTCTGGTCCTCGAAGCGCACCTGGTAGCCCACCAGCGCCCCCAACGGCGTGCCCAGTTCCTCGGCGACCCGCGCCGCCACGCTGCGCGCGGCGATCCGCCGGGGCTGGGTGTGGGCGATCAGGCCATGGCTGCCCCGGCCCAGCTCCAGGCAGATCTTCGGCAACTGGGTAGTCTTGCCGGAACCGGTCTCGCCGGCGATCACCAACACCTGGTGCTCGGCCAGGGCCTTCTTGATCTCGTCGCGCTTGGCGGCGATGGGCAGGTTGTCGTCGTAGCGAATGCTCGGCACGCTCTGCTGGCGCGCGGTGACCTGGGCGCAGGAGGCCTGGACCTTTTCCACCCACTGCGCGAGCTTGCCCTCGTCGGGGCGCTTGCGCAGCTCGTGCAATTGCCGGCGCAACCGATGGCGGTCGGCGATCATGGCGTGGTCAAGGTTCTTCAGCAGTTGGTCGATGGCGTGGTCTGTCATGGGGCTTTTTAATGATGCAGGCGAGTGCTGCTTTTTCATGATCGGCAGGCGTAAGAGGCGGGATTGTCGCAGATTTGCGAAATCGATGCTGCCTGTGCCCGCCGTTCAGTCGCGATCACGCTCGAAATAGCGGGAGCGCTTGAAAAGCAGCAGCGTTGCAACTGCATCACAAAGAATCCACCAGTACATCCCATCCAGCCGCAAGAATTCACGCTCGCCAAGTTGTGTGCACGCCGTTATGCCAGTTGCCATCAACGCCACGCAGACGCAGCATCTGAGCGTTGGTGAGCGACATGCCCAGTCAAGCAATAGGCCGGCGACCAGCCCATAAAGGGTAAACAGAAAGATCTCAGTCATGGCTACCCTTCAATCCTGTCGCGGGAGCAGCTCGCTCCCACGGCCAGATCGAAAAGCCTGTGGCAGGGGGCTTGACCCACGAGAGGTCCACGCATCATCAATCTCTATCACGCTCGAAATAAGATGAGCGTTTATAGAGTAGCGGCGTACCAACAGAGACAAAAAGTATCATCCACTCAATACCATCGAGCAGCAAGAACTGCCGATTGGCCAGCTGCGTACAACTCGTCATGCCAGCACTCATGCAAATCACATACAGAAAAATCCTGACCCGTGTTGAGCGACACGCCCAATCAACGAAAAGCCCGACAACAACGGCAATGAGCATGAGGACAATCCACGACATGACCATTCCTTGTTTAGATAATCAACATCAAGCTGCTGGATTGGGGGCCGATGCCGCCATCGACCTTGGCAAACAGTGACACCAACATATCCCCGGCATGGAAAGTAGGGATGCTTTTCTGTGCTAGCCATGTCACTGCCCCAGCGACCGCGAAGCCAGCCATAACACCCGCTGGATTACCGCCCAAAAACCCTACTGCAGCTCCCGAGGGTTTGCCGACTGCCCCCCCTACAAGCCCGGAAATGATGTGTCTCTGCTGATTGAGATGGTCCCCTTGCTCCCGCGTCAGCGGTCGAGAAACGGCCACCCGCATCTGACAAGACCGATCACCCGCCTGCATCCGCTCGTAAAGTTCAACCACTTTCTCCACTACCTGATAGTGCCCTCGATGCACAAACGGCAAGCCTAGCTGCCTCAACTGACAGCACGTTCGAGGTTGGATGATGAATTCGCTGACGTCGAAGACGATCGCGTGATGTGCAACTACCTGGTAAGTCCGTTGTGCTTGCATGGCTGTCCCTGTCGCCTATCTATCCTGCAGAACACAGGGACTTTCACCTCTGGCCCCGGCCCTGCCAACTAGCCTAGGTCCGATAAAACTGTGGGAAGCTTCCTAAGCTGCTGCGACGCGGCGGAAAGACCTTGCCAATGTTTAGCTCCCACCGGAATGAACGTCGCCATTCACTGCTTTAATCAACCTTACAGGCCATGTGAGTATCCAGGGATGCTTCCCGACCCGATGATCGCCCGCCCGCTGCCCTACCCTTCGCTGCCGAAGGCCCGGGCCCGTGCCGGTGAAAATCCGCTGGTCCATATCATCCTGGCGTTCTGGGCGCTGTGGCACTGCCGCCACGCGCGCCCACCGGACACGTCGCTCACGCACTCCTGACCCGACCCGGCCGCCTTCTGGCCGATTGACTCAGCCTGACCGCTCGCCTGCGCGGCGGTCACGTGTGCCCCAGAGCGAATCCACCATGCACTTTGCCCCCGCAGAGCAAGCCAGGCGTTTCCTGGCCGACAACCCCGATATCGACCTGATCGAGCTGTTCATCCTCGACGCCAACGGCGTCCCCCGCGGCAAGCTGCTGCACCGCGAGGAGCTGCTGGCGGTGTTCGAAAGCGGTCGCCCGCTGCCCAGCACCATCCTCGGCCTGACCCTCAACGGCGACGATGTCGAAGACTCCGGCCTGGTCTGGGACGTAGGCGACATCGACTGCCGTGCCTACCCGCTGGACGGCAGCCTGGTGCGCCTGCCCTGGCGCCGGGTGCCGACCGCCGCCGTGCAGGTCAGCATGCACCCCAGCGAAGGCCTGCCGGCCAGCGTGGCCGATCCGCGCCATGTGCTGCTGCGGGTGATCGACGCGCTCAAGGCCGATGGTTTCCACCCGGTGATGGCCTGCGAGCTGGAGTTCTACCTGCTCGACCAGCAGCGCGACGCCCAGGGCCGGCCGCAGCCGGCGCTGGACAGCGACGGCTGGCGTCCACGCGGGACCCAGGTGTATGGCCTGCGCGAGCTGGAGCAGATCGAACCCTTCCTCGCCGACCTCTATGCCGCCTGCAAGGCCCAGGGCATCCCGGTCCGCACGGCGATCTCCGAGTACGCGCCCGGCCAGGTGGAGATCACCCTGGAACACGGCGACGCACTCGAGGCGATGGACCAGGCCGTGCGCTACAAGCGCCTGGTCAAGGGCATCGCCAACGCCCACGGCATGCAGGCCTGCTTCATGGCCAAGCCGTTCGCCCAGCTGGCCGGCACCGGCATGCACATGCACCTGAGCCTGGCCGACGCCGCCGGCAACAACCTGTTCGCCAGCGAGGACAAGGCCGGTACCCCGCTGCTGCATCATGCGGTGGCCGGCATGCTGCGTCACCTGCGCGAATCGCTGCTGCTGTTCTGCCCCAACGCCAACTCGTTCCGCCGCTTCCAGGCCAACAGCTATGCGCCGCTGGCGCCGACCTGGGGCGTGGACAACCGCACCGTCAGCCTGCGCGTGCCCGGCGGCCCGGCAGCCAGCCGGCATATCGAGCACCGCATCTGTGGCGCCGACGCCAACCCCTACCTGGCCGCCGCCGCGATCCTCTCCGCCACCCACCAGGGCATCCGTGAACAACTCGATCCCGGCGCCCCAGTCGAAGGCAACGGCTACGCCCAGGCCAGCGAACACCTGCCCACCGACTGGCTAACCGTCCTCGAGGCCTTGGAAAATTCGAGCTGGGCCCGGGAGGCGCTGGGCGAGGCCTTCCTCGGCGTATACCTCAAGGTCAAGCGCGCCGAGTACCGCCAGTTCATGGCCGAGGTCGGCGAGCAGGACTGGCGCTGGTACCTGCACCAGGCCTGATGCCCACGAGATTACAAGAAGGAACAAGCATGAACGCAGCAGTGAACAACGGCCCGGCCCAGCGCGCGCCGTCCTATTACAGCGCCACCCTCAACGACACGACCGAATACCCCACGCTCAAGGGCACGGTGCAAGTCGACGTGGCGATCATCGGCGGCGGCTTCACCGGCGTGGCCACCGCGGTGGAACTGGCCGAGCGTGGCCTGAAGGTGGCCATCGTCGAAACCAACCGCATCGGCTGGGGCGCCAGCGGCCGCAACGGCGGCCAGGTCACCGGCAGCCTGTCGGGCGACGAGGCCATGCGCACGCAGATGCGCGACCGGCTGGGCGCCGAGGTGGACGATTTCATCTGGCACCTGCGCTGGCGCGGCCACCAGATCATCGAGCAGCGCGTCGAGCGCTACGGCATCCAGTGCGACCTCAAGCACGGCCACCTGCACGCGGCGATGAAACCGTCGCACATGAACGAGCTGCGCGCCTTCGAGGCCGAGGCCCAGCGCCGTGGCATGGGCGATCAGGTGCAACTGCTCGACCGCAGCGCCATGCAACGCCACCTGCAGAGCCCGTTGTACCTCGGCGCACTGAAGAACCGTCGCAACCTGCACCTGCACCCGCTCAACCTGTGCCTGGGCGAGGCCCGCGCCGCCCACGGGCTGGGCGCGCTGGTGTTCGAAAACTCCGAGGTGCTGGAGATCGTCCACGGCCCGCGCCCGGCGGTGGTCACCGCCCAGGGACGGATCGAGGCACGCCAGGTGATGCTGGCGGGCGATGTGTATCACAAGCTGGAAAAGCGCCAGCTCAAGGGCAAGATCTTCCCGGCCATGGGCGGTATCGTCACCACCGCGCCGCTGGGCGAGCTGGCCGAACAGATCAACCCGCAGGACCTGGCGGTGTACGACTGCCGTTTCGTCCTCGACTACTACCGCCTGACCGCCGACAAGCGCCTGCTGTTCGGCGGCGGCGCCAACTACTCCGGGCGCGACTCGCGGGACATCGAAGGCGAGCTGCGCCCGTGCATCGAGCGCACCTTCCCGGCGCTCAAGGGCGTGCCGATCGAGTTCCAGTGGAGCTGCGCCATGGGCATCGTGGTCAACCGCATCCCGCAGCTGGGCAAGCTGTCGGACAACGTCTGGTATTGCCAGGGGTATTCCGGGCACGGCATCGCCACCAGCCACATCATGGGCGAGATCATGGCCGAGGCGCTGACCGGGACGCTGGAGAAGTTCGATACCTTTGCCGGGTGCCGGCATATCAAGGTGCCGATGGGCGACCTGCTAGGGAATCCGCTGCTGGCGGCGGGGATGTGGTACTACCAGATGCTGGAAAAGCTGCGCTGAGTTTCCTGTATCGCAAACGTGGGAGCGGGCTTGACCCGCGATGGCGTCGACTCGGGCAACAACGTTACCTGAGCTGACGCTATCGCGGGGCAAGCCCGCTCCCACGTTTCAATCCCAAAGCACGCTGGGGATCAGGCGATCTTCTTCAGACCCTGCTTCTTCAGCTCTTCGTCGCGCAGCTCGCGGCGCAGGATCTTGCCAACGTTGGTGGTCGGCAGCGCGTCGCGGAACTCGATGGCCTTGGGCACCTTGTAGCCGGTGACGTTGGCGCGCATGTGCTCCATCACCTGCTCCTTGGTCAGGGTCATGCCCGGTTTGACCACGATGAACACCTTGATCACCTCGCCGGACTTCTCGTCCGGGATGCCGATGGCCGCGCACTGCAGCACGCCCGGCAGCGCGGCGAGGACGTCTTCGAGCTCGTTGGGGTACACATTGAAGCCGGACACCAGGATCATGTCCTTCTTGCGGTCGACGATGCGCATGTAGCCGTCCGGCTGGATCAGGGCGATGTCGCCGGTCTTCAGCCAGCCATTGCTGTCAATGATTTCGGCGGTGGCGTCTTCACGCTGCCAGTAGCCCTTCATCACCTGCGGCCCCTTGATGCACAGCTCGCCCACCTCGCCCAGGGGCAGCTCCTGGCCGTTGTCGTCGATGATCTTGCACAGGGTGGACGGCACCGGGATGCCGATGGTCCCCAGCTGGTTGGCCGAAGTCGGGTTGACCGCCGCCACCGGGCTGGTCTCGGTCATGCCGTAGCCTTCGCAGATGGCGCAGCCGGTCACAGTCTTCCAGCGCTCGGCCACGCTCTGTTGCAAGGCCATGCCGCCGGACAGGGTGATCTTCAGCGCCGAGAAGTCGAGGTTGCGGAACGTCTCGTTGTTGCACAGGGCAACGAACAGCGTGTTGAGGCCGACGAAGCCGCTGAACTTCCACTTGCCCAGTTCCTTGACCATGGCCGGCAGGTCGCGCGGGTTGCTGATCAGCACGTTGTGGTTGCCGATGAGCATCATGGCCATGCAATGGAAGGTAAAGGCGTAGATGTGGTACAGCGGCAGCGGGGTGATGAGGATCTCGCAGCCTTCGTGCAGGTTAGAGCCCATCAGCGCGCGGCACTGCAGCATGTTGGCGACCAGGTTGCGGTGGGTAAGCATCGCGCCCTTGGCCACGCCGGTGGTACCGCCGGTGTACTGCAGCACGGCGACATCGCCGGACTGCGGGTTGGCCTCGGTCACCGCGCCGCCCTTGCCCAGCGCCAGGGCGTCGTTGAAGCGCACGGCGCCCGGCAGGTGGTAGGCCGGCACCATTTTCTTCACGTACTTGATGACGCTGTTGATCAACAGGCGCTTGAGAGGTGGCAACAGGTCGGCCACTTCGGTCACAATGACGTGTTTGACCTGGGTCTTGGGCACCACCTTTTCCGCCAGGTGCGCCATGTTGGCCAGGCACACCAGGGCCTTGGCCCCGGAGTCGTTGAACTGGTGCTCCAGCTCCCGCGCGGTGTACAGCGGGTTGGTGTTGACCACGATCAGGCCGGCGCGCATGGCACCGAACACAGCGACTGGGTACTGCAGGACGTTGGGCAGCTGGACCGCGATGCGATCACCCGGCTTCAGGTCGGTGTGCTGTTGCAGCCAGGCGGCGAAGGCGCCGGACAGGGTGTACAGCTCGCCGTAGGTGATGGTCTTGCCCAGGTTGCTAAAGGCAGGTTTGTCGGCAAAGCGTTGGCAGGATTGCTTGAGTACCGCCTGGATATTGGGGAATTCGTCAGGATTGATGTCCGCCGTGACCCCGGCTGGGTACTTATCCTTCCAAAAATGTTCGATCATGGAAGCCCGCTCCTTCAGCAACAGCGAATTCGGTACGCGTCGATGCGCTTATTATTGATATGAGAGGCCGGCTCATTGCAAACCGGATCCTCTGAAAGCGCGCCGAGAGTAACAGCTTTGCAAGGGGTCGCCTAGAGGCCGAAAAAGGCCGACAGGTCACGAAAATGACTCAATGAACAATATAGGTCATTTTTAGAGTATTTATACAAAATGCCGCGAATCCGGCTGAAAGCCCTGCCCTAGAGAGGGCCTGTGGGAACGGAGTTGCGCCGCTCCCACAGGATTGGACTAGCCACCGTCAGGCAATGTCGCGCAACTCCCGACGCAGGATCTTGCCCACCGGAGTCATCGGCAGCGATTCGCGCAACACGATGTGCTTGGGTACCTTGTAGCCGGTGAAGTTGGTCTTGCAGAACGCCTTGAGCTCATCGACGCTCACCCCACCCGCGCGCGGCACCACGAACAGCTTCACCGCCTCGCCGGTGCGCTCGTCCGGCACGCCGATCACCGCGCAGCTGGCCACCTGCGGATGGCCCATCACCACGTCCTCGATCTCGTTGGGATACACGTTGAATCCCGAGACGATGATCATGTCCTTCTTGCGGTCGACGATGCGGGTGAAACCGTCCGGATCGATGACAGCGATGTCGCCAGTCTTCAGCCAGCCTTCGGCATCCAGGACCTGAGTGGTGGCCTCTACCTGCTGCCAGTAGCCCTTCATCACCTGCGGCCCCTTGATGCACAGCTCGCCACGCTCGCCCAGCGGTTGCTCGTGGCCTTCGTCGTCGATCACCTTGAACGCCGTGCCGGGCACCGGGAGCCCCACGGTCCCCAGGCGCGCCAGCTGGCCATAGGGGTTGGTGCTGGCCGCTGGCGAGGTTTCGGTCAGGCCGTAGCCTTCGACAATGCGGCAACCGGTGAGGGCCTCCCAGCGTTCGGCGGTGGCCTTGACCAGCGCGGTGCCGCCGGAATTGGTGATCTTCAACGCGGAGAAATCCAGCGATTTGAAGCCCGGGTTGTCCATCAGCGCGACGAACAGCGTGTTCAAGCCCACCAGCGCCGAGAACCGCCACTTGCCCAGCTCCTTGATGAAGCCGGGGATATCGCGGGGATTGGTGATCAGCACGTTGTGGTTGCCGGTCACCATCATGCACATGCAGTTCGCGGTGAAAGCATAGATGTGGTACAGCGGCAGCGGCGCGATCATCACCTCCTGCCCTTCCTTGATCAGTGGCTGGCCATCGGGGCCGTGCTGGCCGAAGCAGGCCAGCACCTGGAGCATGTTGGCCACCAGGTTGCCGTGGGTGAGCATGGCGCCCTTGGCCAGCCCGGTGGTGCCACCGGTGTACTGCAGCACCGCAATGTTTTCCAGGGTCTGCGCCACCGGTTTGTGGGTAAGCCCGCGCCCCTGGCGCAGCACCTGCTTGAACGAAACGGCCTGGGGCAACTGGTAGGCCGGCACCATCTTCTTCAGCTTGTCGACCACGGTATTGACCAGCCAGCCCTTGGCCGTCGGCAGCAGGTCGCCCATCTTCGCCTCGATCAGGTACTCGATGCCGGTGTCGGGCAGCACTTCCTGCACGCGCTTGCCGAACATGTTCAGGTACACCAGGGCACGGGCGCCGGAGTCCTTGAACTGATGACGCATCTCGCGCTCGGTGTACAGTGGGTTGGTGTTGACCACGATCAGGCCGGCACGCATGGCGCCGAACACCGCGATGGGATATTGCAGGACATTGGGCATCTGCACCGCGATGCGGTCGCCCGGCACCAGCTCGGTGTGCTGCTGCAGCCAGGCGGCGAAGGCCGCCGAATGGCGCTCGAGGTCGGCATAGCTCAGGGTGACGCCGAGGTTGCTGTACGCCGGGCGGTCGGCGAAGCGCTTGCAGCAGCGCTCGAAGACATCGACGACGGATGTGTAGGCATTCATGTCAATGGTGGAAGGTACGCCCGCCGGGCGCTTGTCGTTCCAGAAATCGGCTTGCATTTATTGTTGTTCCTCTGCCGGGACATCCCTGACCTGATCGCCGGCTGGCAAAAAGGTGTTCAGCCGACGTTAGCAGCTCTGTCGAAGGTGGCAAATACGCCAAGTGCCGCCATTAACATTGTGAATCTCTTTTCTGCCCTTCCTGCAATCGATGGCTTTGCGCATACACTGTTGGGCAACCTCCGCGCGCAAGGACCCGCCATGCCCCACGACGCCTTCTGGCTCCCCGCCAGCGAGCACTGCAGCCTTTATGTCCACCAATGGCTGCCGGCCACACCGGTCAAGGCCGTGGTGCTGCTGGCCCATGGCATGGCCGAGCATGCCGGGCGCTACCAGCGCCTGGGCCATGCGCTCAACGCGGCCGGCTACGGGCTGCTCGCCCCCGACCTGCGCGGCCACGGCCGCACCGCCGAGCTGGGCAGCCTGGGCCTGTTCGCCCGGCAAAATGGCTGGAATGCCGTACTCAACGACCTGGGCCTACTGGCCCAGCACATCGGCCAGCAGTTTCCGGGGACCCCGCTGTTCCTGTTCGGCCACAGCATGGGCAGCTACATCGCCCAGGCCTACCTGCTGCACCACAGCGCCAGCCTGCAGGGCGCGATCCTCAGCGGCTCGAACTTCCAGCCGGTGGCGCTGTACCGCGCGGCGCGCCAGATCGCCCGTCTCGAGGCCTGGCGCCAGGGCCCGCTGGGCAAGAGCGCGCTGATCGACTGGCTGTCGTTCGGCTCGTTCAACAAGGCGTTCAAGCCCAACCGCACCGCCTTCGACTGGCTCAGCCGCGATGCCGCGGAGGTGGACAAGTACATCGCCGATCCGCTGTGCGGCTTTCGCTGCAGCAACCAGCTGTGGCTCGACCTGCTGCAAGGGCTGGCGCAGATCAGTCAGAAAAAGAACCTGGCGCAGATCGATCCGAACCTGCCGATCTTCGTGCTGGGCGGCGAATGTGATCCGGTGAGTGCCGGCAAGCGTCTCACCCATCTGGCCGACGCCCTGCGCGCGACCGGCAACCGTCATGTACAGTTGCGCATCTACCCCGGCGCACGCCACGAAGTGCTCAACGAAACCCATCGCGACGAGGTCACCGCCGAGATCATCGGCTGGCTGGAACAGGCGCTGGCCCTTGGCCGCCCTGCCCGCAGTGAATGATCGGCAGCCTAGTCTGCTCCACAAGGAAGCCCCTGATGACCCAGGTCACCAACACGCCTTACGAAGCCCTCGAAGTCGGCCAGAAAGCTGAATACAAGAAGTCCGTGGCAGAACGCGACATCCAGCTGTTCGCCGCCATGTCCGGTGACCACAACCCGGTGCACCTGGATGCCGAGTTCGCCGCCAAGAGCATGTTCAAGGAACGCATCGCCCACGGCATGTTCAGCGGCGCGCTGATCAGCGCCGCGGTGGCCTGCACCCTTCCCGGCCCGGGCACCATCTACCTGGGCCAGCAGATGAGCTTCCAGAAACCGGTGAAGATCGGCGACGAGCTGACCGTGCGCCTGGAAATCCTCGAGAAGCTGCCCAAGTTCAAGGTGCGCATCGCCACCAACGTCTACAACCAGAACGACGAACTGGTGGTCGCCGGCGAAGCCGAGATCCTCGCGCCGCGCAAGCAGCAGACCGTCGAGCTGGTGAGCCCGCCGGAGTTCGTTGCTGGCTGATACAGCGACTTTCACAGTCACTGTAGGAGCGGCCTCGTGCCGCGAAAGGACTGCGCAGCAGTCCCTGGATTTCAGCGTCCATGTATAGATCGCCGGGGCTGCTACGCAGCCCTTTCGCGGCACGAGGCCGCTCCTACAGTGAGGCGCTTAGCCCAGCTCACGCAAACGCCGCTCGATATGCCGGCGCTCCGGCCCCTGCCGGGTCAGCGTCAGCGCCTGCTGCCAGGCCTCGCGGGCCTGCACGGTGTTGCCCAGTTGCCGATGCAGTTCGGCCCGCGCGGCATGGGCCAGGTGGTAGTCGCCCAGCTCGCCCCGCTCGAGAATCGCCTCGACCGCCCGCAACCCGACCTGCGCGCCATCGCGCCGGGCCAGGGCTGCTGCCCGGTTCAGCTCCACCACTGGTGACGGCCAGTGGCGCTGCAGCACATCGTACAGGCCGACGATCTCGTCCCAGTCGGTGGCCTCGGCGCTGGGCGCTTCGGCATGCAGCGCGGCAATTGCCGCCTGCACGCTGTAGGGGCCGAACTCCCGGCTGCGCAGTGCCTGGCGCACCAACTGGCTGCCCTCCTCTATCTGTGCCCGGTCCCACAGGCCTCGGTCCTGTTCGTCGAGCAACACCAGCTCGCCCTGGGCATCGCTGCGCGCGTTCTGCCGCGAGGCCTGCAACAGCATCAGCGCCAGCAGCCCCAGCACTTCGGCATCCGGCAACAACTGCGCCAGCAAGCGGCCCAGGCGGATGGCTTCGTCGGTCAGCGCGCGCGTGGTGACATCCTCGCCCGAAGACGTCGAATAGCCCTCGTTGAACACCAGGTAGATCACCCGCAGCACACTCTCCAACCGCTCCGGCAACTCGCCCAGCTCCGGTACCTGGTAGGGGATCTTCGCATCGCGAATCTTGGCCTTGGCCCGCACGATGCGCTGGGCGATGGTCGCCGGGCTCTGCAGGAAGGCGCGGGCGATCTGCTCGGTGGTCAGGTCGCAGACCTCGCGCAGCGTCAGCGGCACCTGGGCATCGAAGGCCAGGGCCGGGTGGCAGCAGGTGAAGATCAGACGCAGCCGATCATCGACCAGCAGCTCCTGCTCGCCCGGGTCCTGGGTCTCGCCCTCCAGCAGCATGATCAGGTCCGCCTGCGAGCGGTCGAAGCGGGCACGCCTGCGCAAGGCGTCGATGGCTTTGAAGCGGCCGGCGGAGACCAGCCAGGCCCGCGGATTGTCCGGAATGCCATCGCGCTGCCAGCGCTCGACGGCAATGAAGAAGGCGTCATGCAAGGCCTCCTCGGCCAGGTCGAAGTCTCCCAGCAGGCGGATCAGGGTGGCCAGGATGCGCCGGGAGTCGCGGCGGTAGACCGCCGCGACTTCATCACGGATTTGCGCTTCGCTGTTCATCAGCCCGACGATACCTGGGTCATCGTGGCTCTCCATTCACGTCAGGGTTGCAACTCTCGCACCGGGCGCACCTCGACGCTACCGACCCGCGCCGCCGGAATCCCCTTGGCGATGTTCAACGCTTCATTGAGGTCGCGTGCATCGACCAGGTAGAAACCGGCCAACTGCTCCTTGGTCTCGGCGAACGGGCCGTCGGTCAGGCTCATGCGTCCGGCGCGCACGCGCACCGTGGTGGCCGTCTGCACGGGCTTGAGCGCCTCGGCGGCGATCATCCGCCCGGAGCCCTGGATGGACTCGGCGTAGGCCATGCATTCGGCGTCCTCGGGGCTGTCGGGCAGGCTGTGCAACAGCGCTTCATCACAATAGACCAGGCACAGGTATTTCATGATCGTCTCCGGGGCAAGGTGGCGATAGGCGGTCGAGAGCGTTCAGGGTTTGAGATCGAACAGCGCTTTTTGCGTTTCCATGTCGAACGGCGCCGACCAGTGTTCGTGGATGACCTGCCATTGGCCGCCACTGCGCCGGTAGCCGACAGTGGCGCGCATGAAACCGCACTGGCTCTCATCGTCGCCCGGGCCACAGCGGTTGAGCCAGTGGGCCAGGCCCAGGTCGCCGTCGGCATGCACGGTCAGTTGCGCCAGTTCGAACACCATCGGCCCGGTGCACATGCCCATGCACATTTCCCAATGGGCGCGGTAGGCGGCCTTGCCCTTGAATTGCAGGGCCTGGATGGCGTCGAAGGCAAGAATGTCGTCGGCATAGGGGGCGACGATACGGTCCACGTCACGCTCGCGCACGGCTTGCATCCACTGCTCGATCAGTTGCTTCAGTTCATGCTCGGCTGCAGTGTTCATCGGTGTTTCCTCCGAAGATTCATCAGGGTTGGTGGTGACGCTTTCAACACTGGTCGAACGGGAAAACGACAGATCGACAGCCACCTGGAAATAAATCAGTCGAGGGGCGCGTCAAACGGGTGCAGGCAAGATGAACTCACGATAACCGGAGAGAATCACATACACCGCGAAATAACAGAAAATGGCCGCCGACAGCAGGTAGGACCACGTCAGCAGCCGGTCACCAAGCAAGCGCCCACCATGGCTGGCGATGCCGCAGAGCGACACGCACCAAGCCAACCCGGCGGCGAAGAAGCCCGCGAGGAACAGTCCTGCGTCGAGCAGACTGCCGCCACCGGACCTGGAGATCAGCACCCCACCCACCGCCGCGAACCAGAGAATCGCGCTGGGCGATGACATGGCCAGGAAGATCCCGCGCAGGAACTCGCGCCAGCCCGATTCCACCACCACCTGCCCCCGCGACTCCAGATGTCCGCCACGCCAAGCCGCCAGCAGCATCTTCACGGCAAACCACACCAGCAGTGCCGAACCGCCCAGCCACAGGGTCCAGCGCACGCTTTCGAACTGCAGCAGCACGGTCATTCCGGCCAGAGCAGCAATTGCATAGACCAGGTCGCCGACGCAGGTACCCAGGCCCAACCAGAACCCCTGGAGGAATCCGCGCTGCATGGCCAGGGTGATCATGGCGATATTGGCCACCCCGATATCCAGGCAAAGGGACAGACTGAGCAGAAAACCGTTGGAGAAAGGCATGGCGCACTCTGGGCGTATTCAGGGGTGCACATTGAACCCGAGGGTGCGCTTGCCGTACAGAAAGAAAGTTCACTCGCTCAGACAGACCCCGCCAACACCTGCGCATAGCGCCCGCGATCCACGTTGGCGCCACTGAGCACCACCGCCACACGCTTGCCGGCCTGGCGCCCACGCTCCTGCATCAGCGCGGCCAGGGCGGCGGCACCGGCACCCTCGGCGGTGTTGTGGGTGGTCTCGTGATAGAGGCGCATGGCCTCGGCGATCTCGTCGTCGCTCACTCGCACGATGCGTGCGGCATGCTCGCGCACCAGCGCGAAGGCATCGGGGTGCGGCACGCGACAAGCCATGCCGTCGGCGAAGGTCTCAGCGCTGGCGGTGGTGACGATGCGCCCCCGCTCGAAGCTCTGGGCATAGGCGTCCGCCGCACTGGAGACCACGCCGACGATCTCGGTGTCCAGCCCCAGCAGGTTGCGCGCCTGGATCAGCCCGCAGATGCCCGAGCCCATGCCGATCGGCACATACACGCAATCCAGGTCGGCCACCGCCTCGAACAGCTCCAGCGCATAGGTGGCCACGCCACGCACCAGTTCCGGGTGGAACGATGGGACCATCTGGTAGCCGCGTTCCTCGGCCAGGCGCGCGGCCTCTTCACGGGCAACGTCGAAGTCCACGCCGTGCTCCACCAGTTCCGCGCCCAGGGCGCGCATGGCGGCGTTCTTCTCTCGCGAGTTGCCTTCAGGCACCACGATCACCAGCGGCAAGCCCGCCTGGCGCGCTGCCAGGGCCATGCTCTGGCCATGATTGCCGCGGGTTGCGGTGACCAGCCCGTGGGGGACGTCGCCACTGGCCAGCAGGGAACGCACGTAGACCAGCCCGCCACGTACTTTGAAGGCACCGGTGGGGGCATGGTTCTCGTGCTTGACCCAGAGCTGGCAACCCAGCCGCTCGGCCAGCAGCGGCCAGGCATGCTGCGGGGTCGGCGGAACGTGCTGGTGAACAAAGGCGGCGGCTTCACGCAGGGCGGGCAAGTCGAACATGGCGATCTTCCTTCATCGGTAGGGCTTGATCCGATCCTAAGCGCCGGCCATTGTATGGGTCCAAATATATATTGCATGGGTAGCAATTTCGTGTGGATTCCCTCCCTGCCAGACAACGACCAGCCGCGCTACCTGGCGCTGGTCGAGGCCATCGCCGGCGCCATCGAACAGGGTGAGCTGAAAGCCGGTGAACGCCTGCCGCCCCAGCGTCGCCTGGCCTGGGCGCTGGGCCTGAACCCGAGCACCACGCAACAGGCCTACCGCGAAGCTGCGGCGCGGCACCTGGTGTCCGGGGAGGTGGGGCGTGGCACCTATGTGCTGGCCAGCAGCAAGGAGGCGACGCTGTTTCGCCTCAAGTTGCCAGACCGTCAGCATCAGGTGATCGACCTGTCGACCAACGTGCCGGTGGCCGACCCGCACAATCTTGACCTCGAGCACAGCCTGCGCCGGTTACTCGAACAGGGTGAAACCGCCCTGCTCGACCATTACCTGGGGCCGGAGCAACTGCTGCTGGGGCGGATCCAGGGCACTCGCTGGTTGGCCAATCGTGGCCTGACCCTGAGGCCCGAGGAGGTGCTGCTCTGCGGTGGCGCCCAACAGGCCTTGGTCCTGGTACTGCAGTCGCTGTGCCTGGCAGGCGAGCCGGTGATGGTCGAAGCGCTGACCGCCCCGGGCATCAAGGCGGCCTGTCGCCAACTGCGCCTGCCGGTGCAGGGGGTGGCCCTGGATGAACAGGGTTTGCGCCCGGACGAACTGGACCGCGTCGTGCGGGCCAGTGGCGCGCGGGTGCTGGTGACCACCCCGACCCTGCACAACCCGACCGGGGCCTGCATGGGCGAGGCCCGGCGCCAGGCACTGGCGGAAGTCGCCAAACGCCACGACTTGCTGGTGATCGAGGATGACGTGTACGGCGCCTTGACCGACCGGCCGCCACTGTACCCTTTGCTCGAAGGCCGCGGCGTGTTGATCAGCAGCTTGTCCAAGACCGTGGCCGCCGGCCTGCGCCTGGGCTGGATCGTGGCTCGGCCAGCGTTGCTGGAGCAGATCGATCCTTATGCCCAGGCCACCCACTGGTCGGTGTCGCCGTTGAACCTGTACATCGCTTGCCAATGGATTGCGGACGGGACCGCCGCACGGCGACTGGCCTGGCAGCGGGAGGAACTGGCCGAGCGTTGGCGCCTGGCGCGGGCGTGGCTGGGCAATGCACTGCCGGTGGACGGCGTGCCTTCGCCCCATGCCTGGCTGGCCACGCCCGGGGAGGCCGAGGCGCTGGTTGCCCAGTGTCGGGCGCAAGGGGTGGAGATCGTGCCGGCCAGCGTGTTCGCGGTGGGCACGGAGCGTGTGCGGGCGGTGCGGGTCAGCCTGTCGGCGGCGCACAGCCGGGCGCAGTTGAAGCAGGGGCTGGAGCTTGTGGGGGCGGGATTGACCCGCGATTGCAATTGATCGCCATCGCGGGGCAAGCCCGCTCCCACTGGCCCTGACTGGGCCAACAGGCTCAGTTCAGCCGGCAACCCTCGCCCAGGGCACGGTATTGAAGGGTGTGCACCTGTCCCTGATGGTCTTCGTAGGTCATGGTGGCGGGCACCACTTCACAGACGTTGGGGATCGTCGACAGGCTGATCACGCGCTTGATGTCGAGGTTGGTGGAATAGTCGTACTGCTCGACCACGGGTTGGGTATCTGCGGTCTTGACCTGGTCCGCGAAGGCGAGCGAGGACATACCGACCAATGCAAGAATCAGTAAGGCTTTCATGGATAACGACCTTGATGGCTATCAAGCTGATCGCGTGACTTCTGATGCCGTCAATGGCGCGGAGAAGTTGTCATCGACTGCGAAGATGACACGAAGTACCGATCCCGCTTTATCGTACTGCCGGGGGGATGAGTGAAAGTCTACTCCCCAGTCAGAATAGTTGAACCCCGAAGTCGGTTATTCACCCTTGCCGGATTTGCAACAATCTGCGACAAAGCGCAGCCATTTTTCCTGCACAGGCCCTGTCGCGGGACAAGCCCGCTCCTACAGATTGCATGCGACCTTGTGGGAGCGGGCTTGCCCCGCAATGAGCCACACAGCGTGAGCCACACATGCCGCCCCTGACCTGCACCCGCCTGCCCCCAATCCAGCGCCGCCTGCTGGAGCAGTTCTATCGCCAGCATGGCTCGCGCATGCGCGCCGCCGGTGATGGCGAACAGTGGGTGGCGCGCAGCGGTGAAATCGTCGGAGGGATGAGCTTGTCACAAGTCGAGGGCGGCTACTGGCTGACCGGCCTGTTCGTCGCCCCGCAATGGCGTGGCCGGCAGATCGCTTCACAGTTGCTGGAAACCGCGTTGGGCGATGCCACCACCCCGACCTGGCTGTTCTGCCATCCGGACCTGGCGCCCTTCTACCAGCGCCTGGCCTTCACCCCGGCCAATACCCTCCCCGAGTCACTGGCCTCGCGCCTGGCCCGTTACCAGCGCAGCAAGCCCCTGATGGCGCTGGTGCGGGATCAGTCGTCGGCCACATCAAGCCCCGGGAACAGCACATCGGTGTAGCCGAACTTGCTGAAGTCCTGGATGCGCGAGGGGTACAACCGGCCGATCAGGTGGTCGCACTCATGCTGCACCACCCGTGCATGAAAACCATCGGCAAAGCGGTTGATCGGGCTGCCCTGCGGGTCGATGCCCGAATAGCTGATGTGCTTGTAGCGCGGCACCACGCCGCGCAGGCCCGGCACCGACAGGCAGCCTTCCCAGCCGTCCTCGACCTCCGTGGCCAGCGGCGTGATCACTGGGTTGAGCAGGATGGTCCGCGGCACCGGCTCGGCGTCCGGGTAGCGCTCGCTGCGATCGAAGCCGAAGATCACCAGTTGCAGGTCGATGCCGATCTGCGGCGCGGCCAGGCCGACGCCACCGACATGGGCCATGGTCTCGAACATGTCGTCGATCAGTTGCTTGAGCTCGGGGCTGCCGAGCATGTGCTCCGGCACGGGCGGGGCGATGCGCAGCAGGCGTTCGTCGCCCATCTTGAGAATGTCGCGGATCATCAGGTATTCGGCTCGCGGGTCTGGGGTTCGGGTGTCACCGGGTGCTCATGGCCGAGCACGGTGACGGTCTGTTGCGGATTGTCCTGGGCGAATTCCTTCTCGCCGGGGTTCTTGCCCTCGGCGGACATATGCTCGATCACCGCGTTCATCTCGGCCCCCAGCAGCAGCACGGCGGCGGAGATGTAGAAGTACAGCAACAGCACGATGATCGCCCCGATACTGCCATACATGGCGTTGTAGTCGGCAAAGGTCTTCACGTAGTAGGCAAAGCCCAGCGACGCGATGATCCACACCACCACCGCCAGCACCGAGCCTGGGGTGATGAAACGGAATTTCTGCTTCACATCGGGCATCACGTAGTAGATCAGCGCCACCGCCACCATCATCAGGATAATGATCGCCGGCCAGCGCAGGATGGTCCAGACGACCACCACCGCCTCTTCCAGGCCCACCTGGGAGGCGATCCACCCCATGACCTGCGGCCCCAGCACCATCAGCGCGGCGGCCGCCAGGAGCATGCCGGCGACGCCGACGGTGTAGATGATCGACAGCGGAATACGCTTCCACACCGGCCGCCCTTCGGGCACGTCGTAGGCGGCGTTCATCGCGCTCATCATCAGGCGCACACCCGCCGAGGCGGTCCACAGCGCGATCACGATACCCACCGACAGCAATCCGCCCTTGGACTGCTGCAACTGGTCGATCACCGGGTTGACCTGCTCCAGGGCCTGGGGCGGCAGCACCAGCTCGGACTGCAGGCGCAGCCACGAGAAAAAGTCCGGCAAATGCAGGAAACCGATCAGGGCGATCAGGAACAACAGGAACGGGAACAGCGAGAACAGCATCTGGTAGGCCAGCGCGGAGGCATAGGTGGACATCTCGTCGTCGAGGAACTCCTTGACGGTGCGCACCAGCACGCGGTGCAGGGGCAGGCCGCGCAGGTCGGGGAAAATCATAGCGTCTCCTTTCGCCGCTTGATCGGGGTGGCAATGCAACCAGTCTAATAGACCAGGCGGCGGGCGTGCTGTTCGCTGACGCGTTGCCGAACGCACAACGCAATCGCGGGGCAGTGCGCTCCCACCGGGTGGGAGCGCACTGCCCCGCGACAATGCCACTGCGATCAAGGTTTCTTCACGGCATCCTTGACCTTGCCCACGGCCTGCTGCGCCTCGCCCTTCAACTCCTGGGCCTTGCCCTCGGCGCGCAGCTTGTCGTTGCCGGTCACCTTGCCGACGCCCTGCTTGATGTTGCCCACGGCCTCGTTGGCCAGGCCTTTCGCTTTATCCTTGGTGCCGCTCATGGGATGTCTCCTTGCCGGAAAGACACGGGAAATCGTGTCGACACCTGATCGACCCACGGCCATCGGCAGGAGTTTCAATTAGTTTGCCTGGTCCCAGCCCAACGGCCTCGCGTTTTCCCGTGGGAACGGCGGCGCGCCGATGCGACTTGCCCCGCGATGAGCCCACCCGCACAATATCAGGCCAATCTAGCGTCAACCCGCAGGAACCTGCATGAAACTCGACAAACCCACCGCCATCGCTCGCCGTAACGAAGCGTTGACCCGGCCGGTGCTCAACCGCGACAACACCCTGTTCGCCATCCTCGACAAGAAGCGCAACCTGTGGTGGTTCGAGGTGCCGGTGGCGCTGCTGCGCAAAGGCCAGCCCGACTGGGTCAACCTGCTGCTGCACACCCCGGAAACCGATGAACTGCAACACCTGAAGGTGCCGACCAACTTCCTGCGCGCTCACCAGGAGCAGATGGAAGTGCGCAACGCCGGCAAACGCCGCTCGACCATCAGCCTGGCCCTGAGCGCCGACCGCGACTCGCTGCTGCGCGACAGCCGCCCGGGTGGCGAGCAGCTGGACTTCAGCACCTTCGTGCAGGTCTGATCAGGCCCGCTCGATGCGATCGTCATGGATGACGATCCGGCCCTGCTTGAACAGTGCGCCGATGGCTTTCTTGAAGTTGCCCTTGCTGACATTGAACATCTGGCTGATCAGCGCCGGATCGCTCTTGTCGCACACCGCCAGCACGCCGCCATTGGCCTCCAGGCGCTGCATGATCTGCTCGGGCAAGCCGTCGGCCAGGGCCTGGCCCACCGGCTGCAGGCTCAGGGCGATCTTGCCGTCGGCGCGCACTTCCTTGATGAAGCCCTTCTCGTGCATGCCCGAACGCAGGAACTTGAACACTTCGTTCTTGTGGATCAGGCCCCAGTGGCGGTTGTTGATGATCGCCTTGAAGCCCATCGGCGTCTCGCCGGCCACCAGCAGCTCGACCGGCTGGCCGACCTGGTAGTCCACCGGGGTGCGGTCGAGGTAGCGGTCCAGCTTGGCGGTGGCGGTGATGCGCCGGGTGCGTTTGTCCAGGTAGGCGTGGACCACGCAGTAGTCACCGATCTTCAGTGGCCGGGACTCCTCCGAATAGGGCATCAGCAGGTCCTTGGACAGGCCCCAGTCGAGGAAGATGCCCGCGCCGTTGATGTCCTTGACCTTGAGGCTGGCGAACTCGCCCACCTGCATCTTCGGCTTTTCGGTGGTGGCGATCAGCTGGTCCTCGCTGTCGAGGTAGATGAACACGTTGAGCCAGTCGTCCAGCTCGAGTTCGGCATCCTTGGGGAAGTAGCGCCGTGGCAGGAGGATCTCGCCGTCGGCGCCGCCGTCCAGGTACAGGCCGAATTCCACGTGTTTCACGATTTGCAAACTGTTGTAACGCCCAAGCAGAGCCATTTCCGAAGATCCTCAAGACAAGGCGGCTATTCTAACACTTGACCCGCCCGTCCGCCCGAGCGCGCATGCGCCGGAACCCTCGGGCCCACCTTGCGTCCACCGCCTGGCCAGCCTGTGCAAGGATTCGCTCATGCCCCAACGCCTGCCCCACGCCCTGCTGCTCGTCATCGGCTTCGCCCTGGCGCTTGCGGCCTGCAGCCGCATCGACCTGGCCTACCGCAACCTCGACCGCCTGGTGCCCTGGTCGCTGGGCGATTACCTGGACATGAACCGCGAGCAGAAACAGCTGCTCGACGAACGGCTCAGGCAACAACTGGCTTGGCACTGCAAAACGCAACTGCCCGGCTACCTCGACTGGCTCGACCGGGTGCGGCTGATGGTGGCCGACGACGCGGTCACCGACCAGGCCCTGGAGCAACGCACCCTCGAAGCCCGCCAGGCCATCGGCCGGGTGGCCACGGCGATCACCCCCTCGGCCACCGAACTGCTGCGCGGGATGAGCGACAACCAGGTCGCCGAGATGCGCCAGGCGTTTCGCGCCGACATCGACAAGCGCCGCAAAACCTATGACGAAACCCCGCTACCCAAACAGATCGAACAGCGCGCCACGCGCATGCAGAAGCGCCTGGAACCCTGGCTGGGTGAGCTCAGCGCGCAGCAACGCTTGCGGGTGATGAGCTGGTCCCAGGCCCTGGGCGACCAGAACCGCCAGTCGATCGCCAATCGCGCGCACTGGCAGCAACAACTGGTGCTGGCAATGGACCAGCGCGCCACACCGGGCTTCGAAGCGCGCCTGGCGCAACTGCTGCAACGCAAGGAGAGCCTGTGGACGGCGGAGTACCGCCAGGCCTATGAGAACAGCGAACAGCAGGCGCGCAGCCTGCTGGTCGATCTGATGAGGCAGAGCAGCCCTGCGCAGAAACAGTTCCTGCAGCAGCGCCTGAGCAAGGTGAGGGCGGATTTCAGTGAGCTCAAGTGCCTGAAAGGTTGAAGATGGCCGGACTGCTCGAGCCATACGCATTTCCCGTGTAGGGGCGCCAGTCAGCGCCCCTTGCGCCGATACGGAAACACATCGATCACCTTCCCCGCCCGGATCGCTTCCTGCAGGCCTTTCCAGTAATCGGCGTCATACAGCTCGCCATGCAGGCGGCTGAACAAACGGCGCTGGCCGATATCGGCGAACAGGAACGGCGGAAACTCCTCGGGGAACACATCGTGCGGCCCGATCGAGTACCACGGCTCGCCCGACAGCTCGTCCTCCGGGTAGCGCGGCGGCGGAATATGGCGGAAGTTGACCTCGGTGAGGAAGCTGATCTCGTCGTAGTCATAGAACACCACCCGGCCATGGCGGGTGACGCCGAAGTTCTTCAGCAGCATGTCGCCGGGGAAGATGTTGGCCGCCGCCAGCTGCTTGATCGCCAGCCCGTAGTCCTCCAGCGCCTCCAGCACCTGGGCTTCGCTGGCCTGTTCGAGGTAAAGGTTGAGCGGGGTCATGCGCCGCTCGGTCCAGCAGTGACGGATGAGTACCGTGTCCCCCTCCAGCGCCACGGTGGAGGGCGCCACCTCCAGCAGCTCGGCGAGGCAGTCGGGATCGAACTTGGCGCGGGGGAAGCGAAAATCGGCGAACTCCTGGGTGTCGGCCATGCGCCCGACACGGTCCACGCTCTTCACCAGGCGGTACTTCTCGATCACTGTGGCGCGGTCGACGGTCTTGGACGGCGAGAAACGGTCCTTGATGATCTTGAACACGGTGTTGAAGCCCGGCAGGGTGAACACGCTCATCACCATCCCCCGCACCCCCGGCGCCATGATGAAGCGATCATCGCTGTTGGCCAGGTGGTTGATCAGCGCGCGGTAGAACTCCGACTTGCCGTGCTTGTAGAAGCCGATCGAGGTGTACAGCTCGGCGATGTGCTTGCCCGGCAGGATGCGCTTGAGGAAGTTGACGAACTCTGCCGGCACCGGCACATCAACCATGAAGTACGAACGGGTGAAGGAGAAGATGATCGACACCTCCGCCTCGTCGGTGATCAGCGTATCGGCCTCGATGCCATGGCCTTCGCGGTGCAGCAGCGGGATCACCAGCGGCCACTGCTCATCCGGGGTGTACAGGCGCCCGACCAGGTAGGCGCCCTTGTTGCGGTAGAGCACCGGGGTGAACAGCTCCACCGCCAGCGCCGGGTCCTTGCACACCCAGTCGGGCAGGCATTCACGCAGTTGGTCCTGCAACCGCGACAGGTCGCCTTCCAGGTCCCCGTAGGGCACATCGAAGCGGTAATCGGCGAAGATCGCCCGCAGCAATCCCTTCAGTCCGTCGTCCAGCGCATAAGTGCGCGTCTGCGCCGCGCGCTCGTGGCCGCGC
Organism: Pseudomonas sp. BW16M2; assembly: GCF_014268865.1. Taxonomy (NCBI): domain Bacteria; kingdom Pseudomonadati; phylum Pseudomonadota; class Gammaproteobacteria; order Pseudomonadales; family Pseudomonadaceae; genus Pseudomonas; species Pseudomonas sp. BW16M2. Next base: position 46,433 of record NZ_JABWRI010000036.1, read on the forward strand.
ATGGACGGGCGGGTGGTGTGGATGAACATGCAGCCGTCGCTGATCTGGTCATGGCTGAACAGGCTGCAGAACAGCGAGTTGTACCAGGTCTCGGACAGCTCATCGTCCAGCCGCGGGTCGATCAGGCGGATATAGGCGTTCTTCACCAGCGGCCACTGCTCGACGTCCAACAGTTGGGAGGCCTCGAAGCCCTGGCGCAGCCAGCCGCTGACCTCGGCGACCTTCTCTTCGTAGAGGTTGATCCGCGCCGCCGCGGCGCGCTGGATGTCCTGCCAGCGCGCCTGCTCGAAGCGCTCGCGGGCACCGAGGGTGATGCGGCGAAAATGCTCGCGGTAGTCGTCGAAGCCATCGAGGATCATCCGGGCGATGTCGGCGGCGGGCCAGGGTTGGGTCATGCGCAGGATCTCATGGCAGGTAGAGTTAGACAGCTTAGTCGTCCGTAAGCGGCTCGCAGGCTGTGTGGACCTTATCGCGGGGCAAGCCCGCTCCCACGTCGCCAGTGTTCCACACGTGGGAGCGGGCTTGCCCCGCGATAAGGCTTACACAGCAAGAAAGCACAAGAATCCCGCTTGCCCACTGACGTACACTCGCGCCCCTGCCCCACCGCCGGAGACCACCCGTGAGCCCCATCGCCCTTGCCCGTCTGTTGACCCTTGCCGCCGTCTGGGGTGCCAGCTTCCTGTTCATGCGCATCATCGCTCCCGAGCTCGGTACCGTGCCGACCGCCTTTTTCCGCGTGTCGATCGCCTGCCTGGGGCTGATCGCCATCCTCGCCGCCGCCCGCGTGCGCTGGAATTTCGAGGGCAAGCTGGGCGCCTGCCTGGTGCTGGGCATGATCAACTCGGGCATTCCGGCCACGTTCTATTCCGTGGCGGCGCAGGTGCTGCCGGCGGGCTACTCGGCCATCTTCAACGCCACCACGCCGCTGATGGGGGTGCTGATCGGCACCTTGTTCTTCCGCGAGGCGATGACCCTGCCCAAGCTCTGCGGGATCTTCCTCGGTCTGTTCGGCGTCGGCATCCTCAGCGGCGCCGGCCCGGTGGCGCTGGACATGGCCCTGGTGCAAGGCGCCCTGGCGTGCCTGGCGGCGACCACCTGCTACGGCTTCGCGGGTTTCCTGGCGCGGCGCTGGGTGGGAACGCTGGACAGCCGTCTGTCGGCCCTGGGCAGCATGCTCGGCGCCACCCTGCTGCTGAGCCCGCTGTTCGCCTGGAGCGCATTGACCCAGCCGCCGGCCAGCTGGGGTGGCTGGCAGGTGTGGCTGTCGCTGCTGGGCCTGGGGCTGCTGTGTACCGCGTTCGCCTACATCCTGTACTTCCGCCTGCTGAACGAGATCGGGCCGGTCAAGGCCAGTACCGTGACCTTCCTGATCCCGGTGTTCGGCGTGCTGTGGGGCGCGTGGCTGCTAGATGAGCCGCTGTCGATGGCGCACCTGTATGGCGGCCTGCTGATCGCCGCGGCGCTCTGGTTGGTGTTGCGCCCGGCACGGTCGTGATGTGGGAGCGGGCTTGCCCCGCTCCCAGCGTTTCTTTACTCAGGCCTCGGCCGTGCGCAACGCCGGCTTGCGGAACACGAACAGCAACCCGACCACGATCAACCCCATTCCCAGCAGGCTGAGCGGCGCCAGGCGGTTACCGAAGATGGCGAAGTCCATCACCGCCGTCACCGCCGGCACCAAATAGAACAGGCTGGTGACATTGACCAGGTTGCCACGGGCGATCAGCCGGTACAGCAGCAGCGTGGCCAGCAGCGAAACCACCAGCCCCATCCACAGCAGCGCGCCGACGAAGCTGGCGTTCCACTCGACATGCAACGGCTGGAACGGCGCGAACAGCGCGCACAGGGCAAATCCGGCCAGGTACTGCAGCGGCAAGGTGCCCATCGGGTTGTCGGTGATGCGCTTCTGCAGGATCGAGCCGCAGGTCATGCTGGCCAGCGCCAGCAAGGCGAACAGCATGCCCGCCAGGGATACCCCGCCAAGGTTGATGCCCTGATAGACCACCATCACCAGGCCGCCAAGCCCCAGGCCTAGGCCGAACAGCCGGCTCCAGGAGCGCTGGCGTTCCATCAGCACCACGGTAAGGATCGGTTGCACGCCCATGACCGTGGCCATGACGCCGGGGGTGACATGGGTATTGAGCGCCAGCAGGTAGAAGATCTGGTAGGCGCCCAGCAGCACGCAGCCGGTCCCCAGGGCGCGAACAATGCCGCCCCGGGTACGTGGCCAGCGCAAGCCGAGCAGCGGACCGATCAGCAACAGACCGACAAGTGCCAGGGCCGAACGCAGCAGCAGGAAGGCAAAAGGGCTGGCCTGGGCCAGGCCAAGCTTGGAAACGATCGCCCCGCTGCTCCACAGCAGGACGAACAGGCTGGTAGTGGCCGCCGAGGCCACGGATGCTTTGTTGAAAACAGACATGTATGCCACCTGTATACGGGCAAATGAGCCGTACGGAGGGCCTATCGCGTCTTGCGGGGATAGCCGACCGTGTTCAGTAGGTTGCGAGTGCGGTGGGGAGCGGCCAGCGGCCGATCAGCCCAGCACCACGACTGCGCAAGGAGGCGGAGCTACGCCGCCTACGACGCCACTGACAGGTGGTGGGTAGTGACTGATCATGGCCGGCTGCTGGCTGCCACGCACGACCACGCCCGCGACAGGCGCGAGAACGTAAGCGGTGGTGGAAGGGATGGCGGGCATGAGCAGGTCTTCTGGGAAGAGAGTGTTTCGGAATATAGCGGGGGAATCATCGCGGGGCAAGCCCGCTCCCACCAGGAGCGGGAACGCGCTTGCACAACCGGATCAGAACAGCCAGCGGTACAGCGCGTAGGCGACGACAACCGCCAGCACCGGCCGCAGCACGCGGTAGGCCTTGGGGTTGGCGCGCTTGAACTGCTTGACCCGGGTGCTGATGACATTGCTGAAGCGCTTGCTCCAGGCGTAGGCCTGGTTGATCCCGCCGACGCGCTCGTCATCGGTGTTCTGCGGCGCGGTGGCACGGCCGAGGAAGGCGCTGACCTTGCGGTTGATGCGGGTCATCAGCGGGCTGTTGAGCGGACGCTCGACGTCGCAGAACAGGATCACGCGGGTGACATCGGTCTCGTTCTTGACCCAGTGCACGAAGGTCTCGTCGAACATCACGTCCTCACCGTCACGCCAGGCGTAGGGCTGGCCGTCGACGTAGATGCGGCAGTTGTCCGAGTTCGGCGTGGACAGGCCCAGGTGGTAGCGCAGGGAGCCGGCGAACGGGTCACGGTGCGGGTTCAGGTGGCTGCCACCGGGCAACAGGGCGAACATCGCGCCCTTGACGTTGGGGATACCGCTGACCAGCTCGACGGTCTTCGGGCACAGCGCCTCGGCCGAGGGCAGCGGCTTGTCGTACCACTTCAGGTAGAAACGCTTCCAGCCCTTCTTGAAGAACGACCCGAAGCCTGCGTCGTTGTCTTTCTCGGCAGCGCGAATATAACCCTCGTCGAACAGGCGCATGGCCTCTTCGCGGATCACTTCCCAGTTGTCCTTGAGCACATCCAGCTCGGGGAAGCGCTGGCGGTCCAGGTAGGGCTTGGAAGGCACGCCGGAGAACAGGTACATCAGGCTGTTGTAGGGGGCGAACAGCGCCGAATGGTTGACGAACTGGCGCAGCACCGGCAGGCGCGCCTTGCCGCGCAGGTGCACGAACAGCACGCTGCCGAAGAACACCAGCAGGACACCTGCCTTGGCGACGAAGGAAAAGGTCATGCAACACTCCTTGGAGGGGAAATCTGGCCATCCCCAGATAGCCGGACATCATAAACCCATCCGGGCCGGGTAAAAACAACCGGTGCCGGATCGCAGTGTTAAGGATTGTGCAATAACCGAAAGAGGCCGACATTGCGCCGGATCAGCGGTGGCCCGGATATCCCGGGCCCCGTTCGCGGCACAAGGCCGCTCCTACAGGCGATCGCGACCTCCTTGTAGGAGCGGCCTTGTGCCGCGATGGGCTGCGCAGAAGTCCCTGGCTTACTGCTGGTTTTCCTGTTCAGTAAACATGTCGCTGAACAGCATGCTCGACAGGTAGCGCTCGCCCGAGTCCGGCAGGATCACCACGATGGTCTTGCCCTGCATCTCGGGTTTCTCGGCCAGGCGCACCGCCGCCGCCATCGCCGCGCCACAGGAAATGCCGCAGAGGATGCCCTCCTCCTGCATCAGGCGGATGGCCATGGCCTTGGACTCGTCCTCGGTAACGGTCTCGACCTGGTCGACGATCGACAGGTCGAGGTTCTTCGGCACGAAACCGGCACCGATGCCCTGGATCTTGTGCGGGGTGGGCTTGAGTTCCTCGCCGGCCAGGGTCTGGCTGATCAGCGGCGAGTTCACCGGTTCCACCGCCACCGACAGGATCGATTTGCCCTGGGTGTGCTTGATATAACGCGACACACCGGTGATGGTACCGCCGGTGCCGACACCGGCCACCAGCACATCGACCGCGCCGTCGGTGTCGTTCCAGATTTCCGGGCCGGTGGTCTTCTCGTGGATGGCCGGGTTGGCCGGGTTGTCGAACTGACCCGGCAGGAAGTGCTGGGCAGGGTCCGAGGCGACGATCTCGTTGGCCTTCTCGATGGCGCCCTTCATGCCCTTGGCCTTGTCCGTCAGCACCAGTTCGGCGCCCAGTGCCTTCAACACCTTGCGTCGCTCCAGGCTCATCGAGTCCGGCATGGTCAGCACCAATCGGTAGCCACGGGCTGCGGCGACGAACGCCAGGCCGATGCCGGTGTTGCCCGAGGTGGGTTCGACGATGGTCATGCCCGGCTTCAGCTTGCCGCTGCTCTCGGCGTCCCAGATCATGCTCGCGCCGATCCGGCACTTCACCGAATAACCCGGGTTGCGCCCCTCGATCTTGGCCAGGATGGTCACTCCGCGCGGGGCGATGCGGTTGATCTGCACCAGCGGCGTGTTGCCGATGGAATGTGCGTTGTCGGCGTAGATACGGCTCATGGCAGGGGTCCTTGAATGCAGGGGCTGGCAGGTGGACCTAAAAGGGTAAGCCTGCCGGGGTGGGGCGTAAAGCCCGCTCTGTTACCGGGGGTGACGGACCATTCAGGGACTGAATACCCGGTCTGCGTTTGCAGGCGGCGGGTGCGGGGTTATAGTCGCTGACACATCAATAAACATGCGTTGGCTGCCCCGCAGTGAGGCGAGCCCAGCCACCCAGAGGATCGGTTCATGAAGTTCGAAGGCACCCGCGACTACGTCGCCACAGACGACCTGAAGCTGGCGGTCAACGCGGCCATCACCCTGGAGCGCCCGCTGCTGGTCAAGGGCGAGCCGGGCACCGGCAAGACCATGCTTGCCGAGCAGCTCGCCGCCTCCTTCGGCGCCCGCCTGATCACCTGGCACATCAAGTCCACCACCAAGGCCCACCAGGGCCTGTACGAGTACGACGCGGTCAGCCGCCTGCGCGACTCGCAGTTGGGCGTGGACAAGGTCCACGACGTGCGCAACTACCTGAAGAAGGGCAAGCTGTGGGAGGCCTTCGAGGCCGACGAGCGGGTGATCCTGCTGATCGACGAGATCGACAAGGCCGACATCGAGTTCCCCAATGACCTGTTGCAGGAACTCGACAAGATGGAGTTCTACGTCTACGAGATCGACGAGACCATCAAGGCCAAGCAGCGCCCGATCATTATCATCACCTCCAACAACGAGAAGGAACTGCCTGACGCCTTCCTGCGCCGCTGCTTCTTCCACTACATCGCCTTCCCCGACCGCTCCACCCTGCAGCAGATCGTCGACGTGCACTATCCCAACATCAGCCAGTCGCTGGTCAGCGAGGCGTTGGACGTGTTCTTCGACGTGCGCAAGGTCCCGGGCCTGAAGAAAAAGCCCTCCACCTCCGAACTGGTCGACTGGCTCAAGCTGCTGATGGCCGACAACATCGGCGAGGCCGTGCTGCGCGAACGCGACCCGACCAAGGCCATCCCGCCGCTGGCCGGGGCCCTGGTCAAGAACGAGCAGGACGTGCAGTTGCTCGAGCGCCTGGCCTTCATGAGCCGGCGCGGCAACCGCTGACAGGAGCCGGGCCATGCTGCTCAACCTGTTCAATGAAATGCGCGCGGCCAAGGTACCGGTGTCGGTGCGTGAGCTGCTCGACCTGCATCACGCCCTGCAGAAGGGCGTGGTGTTCGCCGACATGGACGCCTTCTACTACCTGGCCCGGGCCATCCTGGTGAAGGACGAGCGCCATTTCGACAAGTTCGACCGGGCATTCGCCGCCTACTTCAAGGGGCTGGAGAACCTCGACCGGCATATCGAAGCCCTGATCCCCGACGACTGGCTGCGCAAGGAGTTCGAGCGTTCGCTGACCGACGAGGAACGGGCGCAGATCCAGTCCCTGGGTGGCCTGGACAAGCTGATCGAGGAGTTCAAGAAACGCCTCGAAGAGCAGAAGGAGCGCCACGCCGGCGGCAACAAGTGGATCGGCACCGGCGGCACCAGCCCGTTCGGCTCCGGCGGCTTCAACCCCGAGGGCATCCGCGTCGGCGAGGCCGGCAAACGCCAGGGCAAGGCGGTGAAGGTGTGGGACCAGCGCGAGTACAAGAACCTCGACGATCAGGTCGAGCTGGGTACGCGCAACATCAAGCTGGCCCTGCGCCGCCTGCGCAAGTTCGCCCGCGAAGGCGCCGCCGAAGAGCTGGACATCGACGGCACCATCGACCACACCGCCCGTGACGCAGGCCTCTTGAACATCCAGATGCGCCCCGAGCGGCGCAACACGGTCAAGCTGCTGTTGCTGTTCGACATCGGCGGTTCGATGGACGCCCACGTGAAGGTGTGCGAGGAATTGTTCTCGGCCTGCAAGACCGAGTTCAAGCACCTGGAGTACTACTACTTCCACAACTTTATCTACGAGTCGGTGTGGAAGAACAACCTGCGCCGCACCTCGGAGCGCTTCTCCACCTTCGACCTGCTGCACAAGTACGGCGACGACTACAAGGTGGTGTTCGTCGGCGACGCGGCCATGGCGCCCTACGAGATCACCCAGCCGGGCGGTAGCGTCGAGCACTGGAACGAAGAGGCCGGGTATGTGTGGATGCAGCGCTTCATGGAGAAATTCAGGAAGATCATCTGGATCAACCCGTATCCGAAGCAGGCCTGGGAGTACACCGCTTCAACCCATCTACTGCGGGACCTGATCGAGGACAGGATGTTTCCGCTGACCTTGCAGGGGTTGGAAGACGGGATGCGTTACCTGTCCAAGTAAACTTCAGGAGGGGGCTGCGCTTTTCGCGGAAGGGACTGCAGCCTTCCCCCATATGAAGTTCAAGAGTTTGCTGAACTTAGCCGCCAGGTGAAATCACTGGCATACCAGTCGTCGGCGGCGATAGATTCACCCTGCCTAAGAGACTTCACTCTTCGCTCTAAGATTCTCTTGACTGTTCCAACGGAACCCTGAGCGTTAACTGCATTTGCCGCCAATGGTGGAAGTGTTGGATATTGGCCAGCGTCATAGTTTTGACCAGAAGCTAGCCAAACAAAGACCTTTGCATCCAAAGCGGCAATACCACGAACCTCTTGCTGCGACACGATAGCCATATTGGGATTCTTCAACAAAGCAAGTGCGTTTTCGGCCAAGGCGATCAGAACATTTCGCGCCTGACCAGGATGGCCATCGATCAAAGAGTCAAAATTCCCAATGCCCACCTGCTTGACTACCGGCCCTACATTACCTCGCTTGAAGTCCCCCTTCAGTCGGTACGGATCGACAGTTTCAGCCATACCCAGATTCCTGAACGGAGTTAATGTCCCCGAATCGAAAAGGGTTCTTTGCGCCTTTGAATTGATTGCATGAGCCCACTCCACTGGCAAAATCCCTCGGCCGGAGGGGTCGACGTTATTTATCGGATCCCCACCACAATAGGCATAAGCATTGGTCCCCCCCTTGCCGAATGGACTCATCTCATCCGCAGATAAAAAACGCAACAAGGAAGGGCTGTACAAACGGTACCCGTTACCCAGCAGGTAACCCTCGGCATCTGCGTCCCAATGCTCTCCATTGAACGCAAGAAAAGCTGCCTCCCCGGCATCTGCGCAGTAGCCGTACGCACTGTATGCAGGCTGCCTAGCTGCTGGCTGGCCAGCCATTATCGAGCGGGACCTGTCGACAGCTAACAGCTCAATCTTGCATCGCGCAGCCATCGGCTGCCTCCCGTTCCGATCACACCTGAGTGGTATTGGGAAATGCTGACAAGAGGCCCGGGGAGCGACAACTGACAAAACTGCCAGTTACCTGCAAGTAATCCTTGCCGCTGTCAACTCAGCGATTACCGCCAGCGCTCGCTATAAGCTTTCAGCTCGGTCCATGCCAGATCCTGCACCACGGCCCGAAACCGCACCGCAGTCCCCGGCATGCACTGCGCCAGCTGCGCCAGCGCCAACGACGTCAACGCCCCCAGCCTTGGATACCCACCGATGGTCTGCCGGTCATTGAGCAACACGATCGGCTGCCCATCCGGCGGAACCTGCACGGCGCCGAGCGGAATTCCCTCGGAGATCATCGGCGCGCCCTGGTAGACCAGTTGCGGCCCGAGCAGGCGAATACCCATGCGATCGGCCCGGCTGTCCAGCGTCCAGTCACGGTTGAACGCCTCGAACAGGCTGGTGCCGCCGAAGTCACCGATCTGCGCGCCCATCACCAGGTCCAATACCGGTTTCTCGGCATACACCGGCCGCAGCGCTTCGGGCACGTGGGAGCGGCGGTTCGGCGCCCCGATTTGCCCCGCGATGGCCCCGGCAGCATGCAGTACCTCCCCTTTAACCAATGCCCGGCCCTGGCCGTCTACTCCACCTAGTTCTTCCCGTACCACGGTGGAACAACTCCCCAGCACCGACTCGCCCACGAACCCGCCCGGCACCGCCAGGTAAGCACGTACCCCCTGGCAAGGCTGACGCAGCGTCAGGCGCTGGCCCTTGCCCAGGTTGAAACTGGTCCAGGGCGCCACGGCCTGCCCGTCGACCTGCGCATCCAAGTCTGCCCCGGCCAGCGCCAGCACGCAGTCCTGCTCGGCGACCACGCTGAAGCCGCCAAGCGCAATCTCCACCACGGCGCTGTCCAGGGCATTGCCCAACAGCCAGTTGGCCCAGCGCATCGCCACCCAGTCCAGCGCGCCGCCCTGGGTCACGCCCAGGTGCCGCACACCGAAACGCCCGGCATCCTGCAACAGGCACAGCGCGGTGCTGGCCTCGACTCTCAACTGGCTCATGCCTGGGCCTCCAGCGGGCTGTCGTCACCGCCCAGGTTGATGAATTCGGCCCGTTCGACGGCCACGAAACGCACCCTATCGCCAGGCTGCAGCAGGCTGTAGCCCTCGCGCTCGCGGTCGAACAGGCGCACCGGCGTGCGACCGATCAGGTTCCAGCCACCCGGCGACACGGCCGGATAGGCGGCAGTCTGGCGCTCGGCGATGCCGACGCTGCCCGCCGCCACGCGCTTGCGCGGGGTGCTCAGGCGCGGCGTGGCCAGGCGTTCGTCGACCAGGCCCATGAAGCCGAAGCCCGGCGCGAAACCCAGGGCGAACACCGGGTAGTCGCGAGCACAATGCAGGCGGATTACCTCGACCTCGCTCATCCCTGCGCGCGTGGCCAGCACCGGCAGCTCGGGGCCGACGCTGGCGTGGTACCACACCGGGATCTCGTGCCGGCGCCCGGCCTGGCCGGCATCCGGCCGCAGGCCCTCCAGCGCCTGCAGGATACGCTGGCGCGCCTCGCCCGGCGCCAGGTCGAACTGCACCATCAGCGTGGTGTAGGACGGCACCAGGTCGATCAGCTGTTGGCCGAAAGCGTCCCGCAAACGCTGGCTGGCGGCGAGGATCCAAGGCATGTTGCCTTCATCGATGGCATCGAACAGCCGCACCATCAGGCTGTCGATGGCCACCACCTCGATACGTGGCGTCATGCTTGCTCCAGTGCATCCAGGGCCTGGCGGATCTGGCGCACGGCGGCCACCGAGCCGTCGTTGTCGCCGTGCACGCACAGGGTGCTGGCGTTCAAGCGCACATCGCTGCCGTCGTCAGCCACCAGGGCCTCGCCCTTGGCCAGGCGCAAGGCCTGCTCGACCACCAGCGCCGGATCGTGGTGCACAGCGTTCGGCAAGCGCCGCGACATCAGGTGCCCGCTGGCGGTGTAGCCACGGTCGGCGAAGGCCTCGAACCACAGCGGCACGCCGACTTCATCGCCCAGGGCCTGGGCGGCGCTGTCGTCGGCGGTGGCCATGAGCATCAGCGGCAGGCCGCTGTCGAACGCCGCCACCGCTTCGAGCACGGTGCGCAGGATCTCCGGGTTGGCCATCATGTCGTTGTACAGCGCGCCGTGGGGCTTGACGTAGGCCACCCGGCCGCCGAGCACCCGGCAGATGCCGTCCAGGGCGCCGATCTGGTAGTGCAGCAGGTCGCGGATCTCGTCGCTGCTGCAGGCCATGGAACGGCGGCCGAAGCCCATCAGGTCCGGGTAGGCCGGGTGCGCGCCGATGGCCACCCGGTGCTCCAGGGCCAGGGCCACGGTGCGGCGCATGGTGCCCGGGTCGCCGGCGTGGTAGCCGCAGGCGATGTTGGCGCAGTCGATGAATGGCATGACCTTGGCGTCCTGGCCCATGCGCCAGTTGCCGAAGCTCTCGCCCATGTCGCAATTGAGTAGCAGGCGTTTCACCTGGCGGACCTCCGTATCAATGTTCATGATGCCTACCTTAGCGCGCCTGGAGCGCTTTGCCGCGGGTTTCCGGCAAGCTCAGGGCCGCCAGGATCACCACACCGTAGGACACCGCGGCGAAGGCGCCAATCCCCAGGCCCAACGGCACTTTCTCGCCGAGCAGGCCGATCAGCAACGGGAACATGGCCGCGACCACCTTGCCGATGTTGTAGCAGAAGCCCTGCCCCGATCCGCGGATCCGGGTCGGGAACAGTTCGGTGAGGAACGAGCCCATGCCGCTGAAGATGCCCGAAGCAAAGAAGCCCAGGGGGAAGCCCAGCCACAGCATCACCCCGTCGCTGACCGGCATCTGCGTGTAGAGCAGGACGATGACGAACGAGCCCACGGCGAACAGGATGAAGTTCTTCCTGCGCCCCAGCAGGTCGCACAGGTAGGCGCTGACCACGTAGCCGATGTAGGAGCCGACAATGACCATCGCCAGGTAGCCGCCGGTGCCCAGCACGCTCAGGCCGCGCTCGTTCTTGAGGAAGGTCGGCAGCCACGAGGTGATGGCGTAGTAGCCGCCCAGGGCGCCGGTGGTCAGCAGCGAGGCGCGGATCGTGGTCCAGAGCATGCCGGGGGCGAAGATCTCGTAGAACTGCGCAGGCGCCTCGGCATGCTCGACGGCCTTGGCCTGACGGTAGATCTCCGGGTCCTTGACCAGGCGCCGGACGAAGATCACGAAGATCGCTGGCAGCAGGCCCAGCAGGAACAGCGCGCGCCAGGCCTGCTCGGCCGGCAGCCAGGAGAACAGCAGGGCATAGAGGATCGCCGTCAGGCCCCAGCCGATGGCCCAGCCCGACTGCACCATGCCCACCGCCTTGCCACGGTCCTGGGCACGGATCACCTCGCCGATCAGCACCGCGCCGGCGGTCCATTCGCCGCCGAAGCCGAAGCCCATCAGGGTGCGGGCGATCAGCAGTTGCTCGTAGCTCTGGGCGAAGCCGCAGAGGAAGGTGAAAAAGGCGAACCACAGCACCGTCAGCTGCAGGGTGCGCACCCGCCCGATGCGGTCGGACAGAATGCCGGCGATCCAGCCGCCCAGGGCCGAGGCGATCAAGGTGCTGGTGTGGATCAACCCGGCCTCGGCGGTGCTGATGCCCCACACCATGATCAGGGTGGGGATGACGAAACTCAGCATCTGGGTGTCCATGCCGTCCAGGCCGTAGCCGATCTTGCAGCTCCAGAAGGTGCGTCGTTGCTGGGAGTCGATGTCGCGGTACCAGGCGAAGGGGCCGCTCGAGGTTCGGGCGGGGGCCTGCTGCTGCACGCCGGTCGGGTTCATGGTTGCCTCGGCTTGTTGGTATTGTTCTATGGGCGACGTCGGGCGTCGCGGCCTGGGCTTCATGTTCAGAGGCCGCGCCGCCTGCGTCCAACGAGAAAAACCGCCGGTCTGGAACAAGAAAAACTGATCATGAACCTTCGTTTCCTCGAAACCTTCGTCTGGGTCGCCCGGCTCAGGAGCTTCCGCCTCACCGCCGAGAAGCTGTTCACCACCCAGGCCTCGGTGTCCAGCCGCATCGCCGCGCTGGAAGCCGACCTGGGCGTGAAACTGCTGCTGCGCGACTCCCGCGGGGTCAGCCTGACGCCGGAAGGCGCCAAGGTGCTGGAGTACGCCGAGCGCATGCTCGACACCGCCAAGGCCATGAAGCAGTCGCTGGACAGCGACCGGGCCAAGACCGGGCGCATCCGCCTGGGGGTGATGGACACGGTCATCCACACCTGGATGAGCGCCCTGGTGGCGGAACTGGGCGAGCGCTACCCGCAGGTGGAGATCGAGCTGGTGGCCGATACCGCGCTGAACCTGCGCGAGCAGTTGCAGAAGGGATTTCTCGACGTGATCCTGCAGACCGACCTGCTGCGCGAGCAGTCGGTCCGCAGCCACGACCTGGCGCGCTACCCGATGGGCTGGATCGTCGCCGCCGGTTCCCCGCACCACCGCACCTACGCCTCGCTGGCGGAACTGGCCCGCGAGCGCATCGTCACCTTTTCGAAGAACTCGCGGCCGCACCAGGAGGTGCTCGGCCTGCTGCAGGCCGCCGGGGCCGAGGCGCCGCGCCTGAACTGCGTGAACTCGGTGGCGGCCATCACTCGCCTGCTGCGCGACGGATTCGGCATCGGCGCACTGCCGCCGGCGCTGGTGGATGGCGAACTGAGCCGCGGCGAGCTGGTGTTGCTGGAAGGCTTGCAGCCACCGCCGAGCCTGGAGCTGGTGGTGGCCTGGCAGACCGGCGTGGCGCTGGTGGACGAGGTGGTGGGCGTGTGCCGGCAGGTGCTGGAGCGCTATGCGCGGGATGTGGGCGGGCAGCGGATCGTGCTGGTCTGAAAGGCCCGTCGCGGGCTAACTCATGACCCTCGAATCCATAAAGCTAAAAACAGAGAATTTTCCCACGACCATTTAGGAAGTCATGATCGAGACTTCCTCCTGTATCGCTCCTAAGGTCACTGTCCTGTAACGGCTTCTCCTTCTCCGGAGAGCACGGCAAAACTGGACAGGGACTTTCCATGCCTACTCAATCCGATCTGAATTGCCGCTTCGAGCCGCTGGCACGGAGCTATCCATGACCCTCAGCCTCAGTCAGTCCATCCTGGACGCACAACGCCAAGCCATCCCCGTCCCCAAGCCCCGCTGTTCCGCCTGCCAGCGTATCGGCCTGCCCATCCTCCTGCTGCGGACCGCCTACGCCCCCAGCCCCAAGACCCTGAGCACGCGCAACCTGCCCAACTACAACGGTGTCGCCGGCATCCCCATGCACAACGAACAGTTGCGCATCCTGCGCCAGGGCTATGTCTACGTGCTGCTCGACCAACGGGTCTGGCACGCCTACCAGGTCACCCCCGAAGGGGCACTGCGCCAGTTCCCGGCCTTCCAGCCACCCCCGCAAGCCGGCAAACCCTTGTCCACGGCCTGCCGGCAAGAACATCACGATGTCATCGCGTCGTTCATCAACATCAACACCCTGCTGTACTCGACCGCCTGGATCGCCTTCGCCAACGATCCCTGGCCCAAGCCCGTGCTGGACCAGTACAAGCACGCCATCGCGAACAACGACCCCGAGCTCACCAGCCGCTTTCTGACACTCGACCTTAAAGCGGCCCGCGAAGCGCCCGGCAGCGTGGGACGGGCCATGCACGCAGACCGCTTGCAACTCGACGAGGTCCTGGAATACGCCGTGCCAAGCACCGGCCCCTTCACCAGCGTCCATGGCTTCTACCCACGCCTCGAGCGCCTGGCGGCCACGCGTACGTACATCGGTGCCCTGATACAACGCGAAGAACTCGCCGACGGCGTGCTCGCGCTGACGGTGCCCGACCCCGTCGGCATGGTCCAGGAGTGCAACGCGCAACGCCTCGCCTGGGTCCAGGCCCTGCAGGCCTGGCGCGCCGAGCCGCAACGGCACTTCGAGCATTTCACCTCCCTGGCCCTGCTCGGCATTCGCGAGCTGAACGCCACGCTGGCCGCCAGCGAGGCCGCCGCCGAAGTCGAGCGAGAAGCACGGGAGGTGGAGCGCTGGAACAGCAGCCCCCTGCTCGCCGCCAAGGCTCCCCTCCCCGCCGTGGATGTCGAGGCCCAGTTGCCGCGCAGGATCGAACGCAAGCAGCAGGAGGCACGGGAACGCTTCGAGGAACGCTACGACGAGGGCGAACGCAGCGCCTTCGCCAGCGCCTACGAGACCGAACTGCACAACCTCCAACAGCTGATCGACCAGCTGGCCACCTTGTACGCCGAGCTCTACGCCGCCCCGGCGTTTCAACGCATCGCCTACAACGACTACAGCGCCATCGACTGGCGCTCGGCGGAGTACTTCGTGCGCATGCTGGGCACCTGCCTGTATGGCGGCCCCAGCGAAACCCAACCGCAGGACGGCGCCGCGCTCGGCGCGAGCCAACGGCTGTGGCAACAGGAACTGGA
>NZ_JABWRI010000037.1:0-57390 GCF_014268865.1 Pseudomonas sp. BW16M2
GGCTTGCCCCGCGATAGGGCCGCATGGGTATCGCGGGGCAAGCCCGCTCCCACGGTCCTCTCCCCCGGTTACAGCCTGTATACTGCGCACCTGTCCCAGTTTTCGAGGTGCCCGCATGCCATCCGCCATTACCACTGACGTGCTGATCGTCGGCGCCGGGGTCGCAGGCCTCTGGCTCAATGCCCGGCTGCGTCGCCTGGGCTATTCGACGGTGCTGGTGGAGCGCGCCAGCCTGGGCGGCGAGCAGACCATCAAGTCGCAAGGCATTATCCACGGTGGCACCAAGTACGCCCTGCACGGCGCCCTCAGCGGCGCCTCCGAAGCCATCGCCGACATGCCGCGGCGCTGGCGCGAAGCGCTGGCCGGCAACGGCGAGCTGGACCTGACCGGCACCCGCCTGCTCTCCGACGCCCACTACCTGTGGTCCCCCGGCACCCTGGCCGGCAACCTCACCAGTTTCTTCGCCAGCAAGGCCGTGCGTGGCCGGGTTGACCAGGTCAAGGGCGAGCAACTGCCGCCGGCCCTGCAGGACCGCGCGTTCAAGGGCAAGGTCTACCGCCTGGCCGAACTGGTCATCGACGTGCCCAGCCTGTTGGCCAACCTGGCGCAACTGGCGGGCGACAGCCTGCTGGCCGGCGAGCGTATCGAGCCGCTGCGCGACGGTGACGAGCTGGCCGGGCTGCTGGTCGATGGCCGCGAGATCCGCGCCCAACGCATCGTCCTCAGCGCCGGCGGCGGCACCGAAGCGCTGCTGCACGCCCTGGGGCTGAGCCAACCGGCCATGCAGCGCCGTCCACTGCACATGGTCCTGGCCAAGGGCCCCAACCTCAAGCCGCTGTACGCCCACTGCCTGGGCGGCGGGCCCAAGCCGCGCATCACCGTGACCACTCACCCGGCCGCCGACGGCCAGTGGGTGTGGTACCTGGGTGGCGACATTGCCGAGGCCGATGGCGTGGCCCGCGAGCCCGCTGCGCAGATCGCCGCGGCGCAAAAGGAAGTCGCCAGCCTGCTGCCGTGGGTCGACCAGGCCCAGGTGCGCTGGGCCACCCTGCGCGTCGACCGTGCCGAACCGGCGCAATCGGGCCTGGTGCGCCCGGACAACGCCTTCCTCGCCGACCAGCAGCGCCTGCTGGTCGGCTGGCCGACCAAGCTGGCCCTGGCGCCGGACTTCGCCGATCGCGTACTGGCCAGCTTCGAACGTGACGGCATCCGCCCGGCGAGCCAGCCGGACCTTGCCGACCTGCCCCGCCCACCGCTGGCACTGCCTGCCTGGGAGCAACTGCTGCCATGAGCCTGCCGACCCTGCACGATCACCATCGCCCCCTGGGCAGCACCGGCCTGCGGGTGTCGCCGCTGGGCCTGGGCACGGTCAAGCTTGGCCGCGACCAGGGCGTGAAGTACCCCAACGGCTTCATCATCCCCGATGACGAAACCGCCCGCCTGCTGCTCACCCAGGCCCGCGAACTGGGCATCAACCTGATCGACACCGCACCGGCCTATGGCCGCAGCGAGGAGCGCCTCGGCCCATTGCTGCGCGGCCAGCGCGACCAGTGGGTGATCGTCAGCAAGGTCGGCGAAGAGTTCGAGGCCGGCCAGTCGCACTTCGATTTCAGCGCCGCCCACACCCGCCGCTCGGTCGAGCGCAGCCTCAAGCGCCTGGAGACCGACCGCATCGAGCTGGTGCTGGTGCATTCCGACGGCAACGACCTGGCGATCCTCGAGCAGGAGGGGGTGTACGAAACCCTTGCCGCGCTCAAGCAGGAAGGCAAGATCCTTGGCTATGGTTTGTCTGGCAAGACCGTCGCCGGCGGCCTGAAAGCGCTGGAGCAAGGTGATTGCGCCATGGTCACCTACAACCTCAACGAGCAGGCGGAGCGGCCCGTGCTGGACTACGCTGCCGAACACGGCAAGGCCATTCTGGTGAAGAAGGCCCTGGCCAGCGGGCATATCTGCCTGGCCCCCGGGGTCGATCCAGTGCAGGCCAGTTTCGAGTTGCTGTTCGCCCACCCAGGCGTGAGCAGTGCCATCGTCGGCACCATCAACCCGCTGCATCTGGCCCACAACGTGGCCACCGTCGCCCGCATCCTGGGCCGGCCCTGAGCCGCCCGGGCGGGGGCCCAACGCAAGGAGGAGCCTCGTGCCGCGTACGCTGATCCGCAAGAATCCGAGCAACTTCAAGACCCTGCCGCTGCACGTCGAGGCCACGCCCGAAGGCCTGACCTACCAGAGCATCGGCATGCCGCTGAATTTCGCCCAGACCCTGCAGCGGCGCAAGGCCATCCAGGTCGCCGACCCCGAGCACTTCGTGGCGGAACTGGCCAACCTTGGCGTGTCGGTGCGCCTGACCCTGCACTGGCAGGGCCGCGACTACTGGGTGCTGGTCCGCCAGCGCCGCCAGGACCGTGGCGATGTGGTGCTCAAGCTGATTTCCGGCTATGTCCCGGCCCACGAGCTGAACCTGCCGCTGCACACGGCGATCCAGGAAGTGGCCGAGGAATGCCTGCTGGAAACCCCCGAGGGCTGGCTGGGCGGACGCTTCAACGACACCTGGCTGCCGGCGCCCTATGCCGCTGCCCTGCACTATCGCGAGGCCCTGCCGTTCGTGCTGTCGCCCGAGTCCGGCGCCGCCCGGCCGGTGCATTGCGCCAACCTGATGCTGCTGGAGCGGCCACGCGCCTATGTGCACCTGCCCACGGCGTCGTTGCAACTGATCTACGACCTGCGCCTGCAGGTGCCACGGGAGGCCAAGTCGCTGAGCCTGTTCCACGTCGACGAGCGCCTGGAAGGTGATCAACTGGTGGCCAGGCTCAATCGCAAGCGGCCGGACCTTTACCTGATGCCGCTCAAGGACGGTCAACCCGTGGCCGAGCTGTACACCTTGAAGAAGGACCAGCTGACACCTGCGGGTACGCGCGGACTGTGGCTGGCCGAGAGCTTCGCCCGCCAGGATGGCTGGGTGGTGCGGGATGAGCGGGTGCGCTGGAAGGACTGGCTGAAGCAGCAGGGGCTGGTCGAAAGCAAGGCCGCGCCGGCGTCACATCTGGAGCGGTTCGGAGACAAGGCACGGGAACTGCTGGCCCGTGCGCGGACCTCGCTGCATAAATGAACACGGGGCAAGCCTGCTCCCGATGCTTCGTGGGAGCGGGCTTGCCCCGCGATCTGCAACGTATCAGTGCTTGCGGATCTTCTCGACGATCGCCGTGGTCGAGCTGTTCTCCACCAGACCCAGTACCTTCACCGTGCCACCATAGGCCTTGACGATATCGGCGCCGACCACCTGGTCGATACCGTAGTCACCGCCCTTGACCAGCACATCCGGCTTGACCTGGCGCAGCAGGTTCTCCGGCGTGTCCTCGGGGAAGCTGATGACCCAGTCCACCGCACCGAGGCCGGCCAGCACGGCCATGCGTCGGTCGACGCTGTTGATCGGCCGGCCCGGGCCCTTCAGGCGGCTGACCGAGGCATCGTCGTTGATGGCGACGATCAGCCGGTCGCCCTGGGCGCGAGCCTGTTCCAGGTAGGTCACGTGACCCGCGTGGAGGATATCGAAGCAGCCATTGGTGAAGACGATCTTCTCGTTGTGCGCACGGGCATCGTCGATGGCCAGCAGCAATTGCTCCAGGCCCAGCACGCCGCGCTCCGAGCCCTCTTCACGCTGGATGGCGCGACGCAGCTCAGGCGCGCTGATGGCGGCTGTACCCAGCTTGCCGACCACGATGCCGGCGGCCAGGTTGGCCAGGGCGACGGCATGCGGCAGGTCCTCGCCCGCGGCGATGGAAGCGGCAAGGGTGGAAATCACCGTGTCGCCGGCACCGGTGACATCGAACACCTCGCGGGCGCGAGCCGGCAGGTGCAGGGCCGGGTGGCCAGTGCGCAGCAGGGTCATGCCATGCTCGCCTCGGGTCACCAGCAATGCGCCCAGGTCCAGTTCTTCGAGCAGTTTCAGGCCCTTGGCGACCAGCTCGGTTTCATCGGCGCAACGGCCGACGATGGCCTCGAACTCGCTGAGGTTGGGGGTGATCAGGCTGGCACCGCGGTAGATCGAGAAATCCTTGCCCTTGGGGTCGGCCAGCACCGGGATGCCCTTGCCGCGGGCGGCCTGGATCAGCGCCTGATGGTTCTGCAGTGCGCCCTTGCCGTAGTCGGACAGCACCAGCACCTTGACGCCCTCGAGCAGGGTATCGACCTCCGCGCCCAGCGACAGCGGGTCGGTGGCGAACGGTTCCTCGAAGTCGATGCGCAGCAGTTGCTGGTGACGGCTCATCACCCGCAGCTTGACGATGGTCGGCTGGTGGGCAATGCGCTGGAAGATCGAGCGCACACCGGCGGCGTGCAGGCTATTGGCGAGGCTGTCGGCAGCCTCGTCCTGGCCGGTGACCCCGACCAGCGCGGCCGGCGCGCCGAGGGCGGCGATGTTCAAGGCCACGTTGGCCGCGCCGCCGGGGCGATCCTCGATCTGATCGACCTTGACCACCGGCACCGGCGCTTCAGGCGAAATACGCGAAGTACCGCCATGCCAGTAGCGGTCGAGCATGACATCGCCGACCACCAGTACCGGGGCTTGATCGAAACGCGGCATGGACAACTTCATGGGCAACCCATTTTTGGAAAAGTGAACAGGGGCAGGATATTAGCACAGGGATGCGCAGGGCTTTACGGCCAACCGCAGCGATGCTGTATCGATTGACCGGCGAGGCCTGCGAGGCCCCGCCGTGACGCAGGCTCAGGTGATGTTGGCCTTTTCGGCCTCGTCCAGCCCCATGGCGTGCAGACGGGCGTAATGACCATTGGCCTGGAGCAGTTCGGCGTGGGTGCCGCGCTCCACCAGACGGCCCTGGTCCATGACCAGGATCAGGTCGGCCTTCTCGATGGTCGACAGCCGGTGCGCGATCACCAGGGTGGTGCGCCCTTCCATCACATGGTCCAGCGCCGCCTGGATATGCCGTTCGGACTCGGTATCCAGGGCCGAGGTGGCCTCGTCGAGAATCAGCAGCGGCGCATTCTTGAGCAAAGCCCGGGCAATCGCCAGGCGCTGGCGCTGGCCGCCGGAAAGCAGCACGCCGTTCTCGCCGACTTCGGTATCGAAGCCCTTGGGCAACTGGTCGACGAACTCCTTGGCATAGGCATCGGCGGCGGCGGCCTCGATATCCGCGCGTGGCGCGCCGGCCAGGTCGCCGTAGGCGATGTTGTTGGCCACGGTGTCATTGAACAAGGTGACATGCTGGGTCACCTGGGAAACATGACGGCGCAGGTTGCGCAGGCGGTAATCCTCGATCTCCACGCCGTCGAGCAGGATCTGCCCTTCCGTGTGGTGATAGAAACGCGGGATCAACGCCGCCAGCGTCGACTTGCCACTGCCGGAACGCCCCACCAGGGCGATCATTTGCCCAGGCTCGGCGGTGAAGTTGATGTCGCTGAGCACCTGGCGCTCGGTGCCTGGGTAGGTGAAGCTGAGGTTGCGCACTTCCAGGCGTCCCTCGACCCGCTCCTTCTCGATACTGCCCTTGTCTATTTCGGGTTTTTCGTCCAACTGCTCGAAAATGCTCTCGGCACCGGCAAGGCCCTTCTGGATGGTCGAGCTGACTTCCGACAACTGACGAATCGGCTTGGGCAGCAGGCCGGCGGCAGTGATGTAGGCCACCAGGTCACCCGCCGATGCCTCACCGCGCAGGAACAGCACCAGGAACATCAGCGCGGCCATGGCGCTGTAGATCACCAATTGCAACAACGGCGTGTACAGCGCACCGGTCTTGGTCATGCGCAGTTGCTTGTCGGTATTGCTTTGGCTGGCGGCACCGAAGCGGCGCTCCTCGTAGCTTTCGCCACCGAAGCTGCGCACCACGCGGTAGCCCTGGATGGTCTCGGAGGCCACGTGGGTGACATCGCCCATGGCCACCTGGATCTTCTTGCTCTGCTTGCGGAATTTCTTGCTGGCAGTGCTCACCATCACCGCGATCACCGGCAGGATTGCCACCATCACCAGGGTCAGCTTCCAGTTCATCCACAGCAGGTAGGCGAACAGGAACACCACCGTCAAGCCTTCACGGATGACTACCTTGATGGCGTCGGTGGCGGCGCCGGTGACCATGGTCACGTTGAAGGTGATGCGCGAGATCAGGTGCCCGGAATTGTGGTTGTCGAAGTAGTGGTTGGGCAGGACCAGCAGCTTGTTGAACAGCTCGACCCGCAGGTCGTGCACCAGGCACAGCGACACCTTGGCCAGGTAGTAGTTGCCGAGGAACGACCCCAGGCCCTGCCAGGCAGCGATCAGGATGATCAGCAGCGGCACCGCCTGCAATAATTGCAGATCACGCAGGTAAGGCACGTCGGGGAACAGCACCGCCTGCGGATTGCTCAGCCCATCGACGAAATACTTGAGGATCCCGGCCAGCATCGGCTGGGTCGAGGCGAAGATCACGAAACCGACGATGCTCAGCAGGAAGATGCCGATATAGGGTTTGACGTAGCCCAGCAGGCGCAGATAGATCTTCAGGCTTGCAGGGGAAGACGATTCGGGAACTGTCATGAGAATCCGTCGGGTCAAAAAGAGTCGGGATTATACCACACACGGTGTCTTGCACCGTCCGCCGCAGGTTAAGATAGACGGCTGTCCCGAACCCTGGCCCCGGAGGCTTGATGCACGCACTTGACCACGCCCGTTACCTTGCCCTGCGCGAGGGCGCCCACGTCCTCGAGGCCGACGGCACTGGCGACAAGGTCCTGCGCCTAAAGGATGGTTCGATGCTCAAGCTGTTCCGCCGCAAGCGTCTGATCAGCTCGGCGGCCTGGTATCCCTACGCCCAGCGCTTCGCCGACAATTGCCAGGCGCTGGCCGAACGCGGTATCCCCTGCCCGCAGGTCAAGGCGGTCTATCGTATCGCCGAGATTGCCCGCGATGCCGTGCACTATGACCCGCTACCCGGCCATACGCTGCGCCAACTGCTGGAGCAACCCGACCAATACCCGGGCTTGCGCGACCAGCTCGGGCGTTTCATCGCGACGCTTCACGAAGCGGGGGTGTACTTCCGCTCCGCGCACCTGGGCAATGTGGTGCTGACGCCCGAAGGCAAACTGGGGCTGATCGACGTCGCCGACCTGCGCATGTACCGCAGGCCACTTCGCCGTTCTCAACGCCAGCGCAACTTCCGTCATATGCTGCGTTACCAGGAAGATCGAGGGTGGTTGCTGGGTGACGGCGACAACGCCTTCATCGAAGCCTATCTCGCCAGCCAGCAGATCTGCCGCCGCCAGGACCTGGCCAACGCACTTTCCTGAACAAAAAGGGGCTGCAAAGCAGCCCCCCGGACACACATCCGCTGCGGTCAGCTCATCGAGCGCCGCTGTTGCAGGCTACGGCCAAGCACCATCGCCGCCGGCAGCAGGACCAACGGCCACAACTCATCGGGATTGCCGATCAGCTTGCTGCCATCGAAGTTGAGCATCACCAAGGCACAGGCCAGATAGATACCCCAAGGATCGCGCATACGCGCAGCCTGGACGAGGGTCATTGCCATGACGACCAGGAACAGCACCAACGAGACAGCACCGGTGTAGAGCCCCAGGGCAACATAGATATTGTGCGGGTGCTGGATAGGCATCCAACCGCTCAGCAGCTTGTCGCTATGGAATTCCACACCACAACCCAGCATCCAGCCACAATTGCGCCACTCGCCGACCATCACGTGGAACAGCTCACTGCGATAAGCATCACCACGCTCAAAGAGCGAATGGAACCATGCCGCATCCTTGATCAACCACAGCGCCACGACACCCAACACCGCGAACAGCAGCAGCCAGCGTCCAGCCACTCGCGGATAGCGCCACAAAGCCCAGCATGCCCAGAGGGCAAACAGGAAGGCCGCGCCGACCATTGCGGTGCGCGTCTGCATGACGAACGTCACCGCCACCACCGACAGCACCACAGCACAAAATGCCTCGCCCCATCGGCGATTGCGCAACCAGCCAGGCATGGCCAGCGCCAAGGCGCAGAAAATCCAGATACTGGTGTAGATCACGTTCTGCATGCGCGCTGGCATCAGGCCAACCCGATCACCGAGGGCGTAGAGACCGCTCAGGTAGCCATAGGCCGAATAACCGAAGACATACAGGCAGATGACCCAGAACAGTGCCCGGGTAAAGCGGTCGGAACGGAACAGATCCTGGCAGACAAGCCCGGCCACGATGAAGACAAACAAGGTAACGTAGGCGATGTGCTTGTAGAACTGCCCATCACCCGCCACGACAGCCGGCACCAGGAACCAAAGCAGGAACGCGAGCCAGGCCAGGCCCAGCTTGTCGCGGAACACGCCCGCACCGCGCTCCTTGATCAGGAACACCAACCCCGGCAACGCGATAAACGCGTAGAAGATGTTATTCGTCCATTTAGAAGAGTTCATCAGCACGAAGCTGGCGAGGAAAACAATCAGCGCCGCAGTGAAATAGCGCCGGCTCGCTCGATTGTCCTTGGTGATTCCTTCAAACATCCTTCAACACCCATCCAAGCAATAGTCCAATAAACAGCACGCCCAACAGACGAATGCGATCCATGCGCTTGCGTCGTGCCTTCTTGATTTTTTCTTCCGGCATTTCCACATGCTCGCCGAAACCGGTATGCAGCACGGCGTCGTTTTCCAGGATCAGCGCGTAGCGGTCGCGCTCGGCGTACAACCGCGACAAGCTCTTCTCACCGGAATGCGAGGCGTAAGGTGCATGTGCCTGGTAGTCGGCCAGCCTGCGCAGGCCTGGGTTGAACGAGAACCCCTGCCATTCCGCCTTGTGCGAGCCCAGCTTGTGGAAAGCGATGCCCTGCAGCACCTGACGCGCTTCAAGGAACACATAGGGGCTGTGCACCTGCAGGTCATGGTTGAAACTGCGCAGCCAGACCTGCAGCGCCTGCGGGTCGGCCTCCAGCAGTGCCTGGGATTCCTCGACGAAGCCCGGGCGATAGAAGGCCCAGTCATCCTCGCAATGGAACACCCAGAAGGTCTTGATCTGCGAATAGGCGGCGTCCACCGAGCGCAACTGCCCAAGCTTGGGATTGTTGACGATGAAGGTGGTGTGCTCGCGCCAGTGTTCCGGGATGCAGCCACGCACCGCCTCGTCACCGGAGTCTTCGGTGATGAAGACTTCACGGATGGGCGCCGTGTTGTAGCGGTCGAAACTTTCGAGCGTGCGCTTGAGCAACTCGAAACGACCACAACTGGTCACCACCAGTGTGATCTCGCTGTTTTCACTGAAGATCATGGCTTCCTCGATGTATGTGGGCCTAACGCGACAGGCCGATGGCCAGCAGCACACGGTCCAGCAGGCCAGGCTTCGCGGCCGGGCGCAGCGGCGCGCGCATGGCCTCGGTGATCGCCTGCCCTAGCGCGTGGAAGGTATAGCGCTGCTCGGCCAACTGCTGGCCATTGCGCGAGATACGCTCGGCCAGGGCGAGATCACCACGCAGCCGGGCGAGCTTCTCGCGCAACTGCTCGAGGTCGCGGTAGAGCACGATGTTGTGCATGTCGACGAAGCCCAGCGCCTGGTTCTCTTCCTCGCCCTGGTCATAGGCGAACAGGACGCAGCCACAGGCCATGGCTTCGAAATTCTTGATCATGTACTCGCCCATGCCGACGTCGGCACTGACGAAAAAGCGGATGCGGCTGAGAGTCCGGCTGTACTCCTCGCCGGACTTGGTGCGGGTGATCAGCAGGTTCTCCACCGCCGCGATCGACTCGAGCATCTGCTTGCGCCCGGAGTAGGCCACGCTGCGCAGGCTGCCGACGAACGCCAACTCGATATCACGCTCATGGTTTTCATTGCGCAGCAGCGCCTGGTCATACCCCTTTGGCACGAAGATCGCGTCGAAGCCTTCATCGCGCAGGCGTCGGGTGACCACCGCGCCGGAGGTGATGATCCGCGCCCATGGCAGCTGGCGGTAATACTCGCTGAACTTGCCGGTGTACTTGCAGGGGATGTAGTTCTGGTAGGCGTCGTGCTCGAGGATCACCAGGTTCGGGATCGTCCGAATGAAGCGTGCCTGGCGGATCTCTTTCTTGAAACGCAGGAAGAACAGGATGCGGTCGTACTGCTCGACCTGCACATGCTCGCGGAAATAGCTGCGCAGATCGGCCTGCTCGTCACCGGTCAACCAACGGATATCGCACTCGCAGTCGGCCGCGATGCCTTCGTACAGACGGTCCAGGATGGCGCGTTGCTCTTTCTGGACCAGGAACAGGACTTTCACCGTGGTTCTCTCTTGTCGATCATTGTGCCGACCCACAGCAGTTCGTGGCGCCGTACGGCCTTGCGGAAGAATTCATTTTCACCGAATGCAGGCCAGCGCCGGGCGGCGAGGCAGCGCTGCAGGAAGCGACGGATTCGGCGCTTGAGCGAGGCCGCGGGCTGCAGGTCGTGCATCATACCCAAAGCGATGGCCTTTTGCCTCTGCTCTTGCGCCCCCACCCCAAGCACCCACGGGCGCATGGGCATGCCGGCATCGAAGAAGGGTGGCAGAGGTACGCCGGTACCGGCATCACCCATCGGCCAACGGTCATTGTCATGCAGGTGGTTGGCATAGAACAGCAGGGTTTCAGGCCGCCAGCCGGCGCTCTGCAACGCCTGCTGCAGGGCGTCATGGGCACACACATGGTCCGGGTGCGGATCCAGGGTCGGGTGCGGCATCACAATGGTTGCCGGACGCGCGCGCTCGATGAGCTCGCGCAGGTCCTGGACCAGGTTGTTCCAGCTCGGCCGGCCATCGGCGTCGCTTTGCAACGCGACTTCATTGAATCGACGGAATGGCCGGGTGTCGGCCAGGTCTGCCTCGCGCGACGGAATCGATGCCCCGGGCTCAGCCTGCATGGCCGGCAACTGCATGCAGAAATAGCCCAACTGCACGCATTGGCTGGAAGGCACGCCGGCCCAACGCGGCACGGCGACGCTGTCCCAGCTGCGCAATTCGCCCTTGAGCCGGGCCGCCTCGACCAGGTCGAGATCGAAGGTGTCGCGGTAGTACTCGTTCTCGATCTCGCCGGCGGTGAGGGTCACGATCCAGCTGCTCTTCGCCTGGGAATAGGCAGCGAACGCCGCCAGCTCGGCATCGTCGGCATGAGGGGCGATAACCATCAGGGTGCCAGCCAGGTAGTCGGGGTGACGCAGCACCAGCAACTCCATTTCAGGTGCGACGCGACAATGGCGACCGCTCAGGCGCAGCTGCCCGGCGCTCAGCGCCTCGGCCTGCCCGCTCAGGTTCAGGTAGCGCACGCCCCGCACACCCCGCTCGAAAGCCTGGCAATCGGCAGCACCACCTTCGATGCGTACCGCCGGATCGAACAATCGACCCAACCAGCCTGCGCGCAGGCTCACCCGCAACAACAGCGTCTCGCTGCCGTCCAGCGTGCAATCGCCCGGCAAGGCCAGCACCCCTTCCTGGCTGCGCAGCGCATGACGCTCAGTGGCTTGCAGGTCGTACTGGTAGTCGCTGCCCGGCACGTAGAACAGATGGTCGGAAAACCAGGCTTCATGGGCCACCCACAGCAGCACCGCGAGCACGGGCGGCAACCATAGCGCCCACAGCGCCGAGAACAGCAGCACGATCAGCGCCAGCAGCAGGATCACCCGCTTGCGCTTGCGATGGCGTTTGAGCAGTTGCTGTTTGTTGGCGCTCATGTTCAGACCTGGAAGACGTTGACGGGGTTGCACCAACGGTCCTTGTACTCCCGGTCGGCCCGACCGAACGAGAACCGCAGCATCTTGCCACGGGTATTGGCATCCTCCCAGGCAGCCTGGGTATTGAGGAAGCTCAGTACGCTACCAGGGCTGAATGCCTTGGTCTGCGGGTCGACACCGCCGTTTACATATTCGACGCTGATCCATTGCGGCGCCTCGACGCGATACACCAGCTGAATGGCGATGGGCGCCCCGTCGAGGAACAGCACCGAACCGACCAGCAGCTCGCGCAGGCGCTCGACCACCTCGGCCATGCGGGCCGCGCCGGTGGCCGGGAAGCCCCAGCGACGCTGGAACAAGTCACAGTACATCGCCGCGATCTCGGCTGCAGTGAAATCGCCGATCGGCCGCACCTGGCCACCCGCCTCTTCCAGCAGGCGCAGCTCACGACGCTGGTTGTAGCGGAACTTCTTCGACAGGTCCTCGTGGGGACGTGCCATGGCCAACTGCTCGGGTTGCGCCTTCAGGCCGGCGAAACGGCCCTGGTTCAACTCCGAAAGGTAGCGACCGGCGTGGCGCAGCGGCGCCCCGGCATCGGCGGCGGCCGGCAGGATGATCTCGGCATTGCCCAGGTCGAACAGGCCTTTCTTGCCTTCGCGCTTGAGCACATCCTTGGACAGCGCCAGATGGCGCCCCCAGGTCGGCAGCGCGGCCTTGAGCTCGGCGCCTTGAAACCAGCCCAGGTAACGCACCGGGATCCCGGCCAGGTCCGCCAGTTGCTCGATCACCAACGGGTGCGTGGCGACACTGCCGCCATGACGCTGCCAGGCGTCGCTGTACGCGGCCGCGTCGATCACTTGCCAGCCGCGTTCGCGCCAGGCCTTGAGATGATTGAGCATCAAGCCTCCGCCATCAGCGCGCGGACTTGCGGCAGTTGCCAGAAGGCATCACGCACCGCCTGGTCGCTAAAGCGCTGCTGCAGACGCTGCAGCATATGCCCGGCGCATGCCTCGCGCTGCTGCGCGTCCAGGCCGGCCATGTGCTTCAGGCCCTGGGCCAGCTGCGCGGCATCGCCCAGCGGGAACAGCACACCCACGCCCTCGACCACCTCCCGGGCGCCGCCACAGGCGGTAGCCAGCACCGGCACGCCAGCGACCATGGCTTCGAGCAGAACCATGCCGAACGGCTCATGGTCGGAGCTCAGGGCGAACACGTCGAAAGCGCGGAAATAGCGGCGAGCGTCCGGGACCTGGCCTAGGAAGTCGACCTGCCCGGCGATGCCCAACTCGGCAGCCAGGGCCTTGAGTTTCGCCTCGAGACGGCCCTTGCCCAGGATCGCCAGACGCGCACCGGCCGGCAACCCCGGCAAGGCTTCGGCGAAACCACGCAGCAGCGTGGCCTGGTCCTTGTCCGGATGCAGGCGACCGACGTTGCCGACCACCCAGGCACGTTCATCCAGGCCCAAGGCCCGGCGCGCCTCGTCACGCGGCACCAGGCTGGCCTGCAGTGCCTCGACGTCGATGCGGTTGTACAAAGTCTGGATACGCTCGGCTGGCCACAGACCCAGGCAGCGACGCATGTCGTCGCGCACCGCGTCCGACACACCGAGCAGGCTCAGGCGCTTACGGAACAGGTTGGCGAACAGCCGCCGCCCTTTGCGCTCATAGTCGCCGAAGGCATGGTGCACGCCAATCACCGGCAGGCCGGTCCCGAGCAGCGCGACATAAATCGGCTTGAAGCGGTGGGCGATGCAAAAGCTGAAATTGCGCTGCGCGGCGATCTTGCGCAGCGCGCGGATCGCGCCCAGCTTCAGGCCACGCACGGCCTTGGAGCTGAACTCGAGAAACAGCACCTCGTCCGAGGCACAGCCGGCCGCTACTTTCGCGTCGGCTGCCCCGGTGAGGAACACGGTAGTGACCTTGTAGCCGCTGCCCTGAAACAGGCTGGCGTATTGACGGGCACAATCGAGAAACGGCCCGTCATAGCCATGGCAGAACTGCAGGATGCGCGGTTCAGAGCGGCTGGTCATACGGCGCGGCGCCTTCCTTGACCACCAGGATGTCTTCCATGATCAGGTACTGCAGGTCCGAGCCGAAGAACATGTTCAGGGCGTCGGTCGGCGAGCAGATCATGGGTTCGCCACGGCGGTTCAGCGAGGTGTTCAGCGACACGCCGTTGCCGGTCAGGTCTTCCAGCGCCTTCATCATGTCGTAGTAGCGCGGGTTGTACTCGCGCTTGAGCACCTGGGCGCGCGAAGTGCCGTCCTCATGGACGACTTCCGGCACGCGGGTCTTCCACTCTTCAGCGACTTCGAAGGTGAAGGTCATGAACGGCGCGGGGTGATCGATCTTGATCATCTGCGGCGCGACGGTATCGAGCATCGACGGGCAGAAAGGTCTCCAGCGTTCGCGGAACTTGATCTGGTGGTTGATGCGATCGGCCACGCCTTCCACGCTCGGGCAGCCGATGATCGAACGACCACCCAGCGCACGCGGACCGAACTCCATTCGGCCCTGGAACCAGGCCACCGGGTTGCCATCGACCATGATCTTGGCGATCTGCTCTGGCATGTTCTCGAGCTTGCGCCATGTCGGCTGGCTCGGGTGACGGGCACAGGCGGCGATCACGTCTTCATTGGAGTACGCAGGGCCGAGGTAGACATGCTCCATCTTCTCGACCGGCACGCCACGGGCGTGGGACACGTAGGCGGCCGCGCCAACGGCGGTACCGGCGTCGCCGGAGGCCGGCTGGACGAACAGCTCTTTCACGTCGTCGCGGGCGATGATCTTCTGGTTCAGCTTGACGTTCAGCGCGCAGCCGCCGGCGAAGGCCAGCTTGCCGGTTTCTTTCAGCGTGTCGCCCAGGTAGTGGTCGATCATCTGCAGGGCCAGCTTCTCGAACAGCGCCTGCATGCTGGCGGCATAGTGGATGTACGGCTCGTCGGCAATGTCGCCTTCGCGCTTCGGACCCAGCCACTCGATCAGCTTGGGCGAGAAGTAGAAGCCCTTGCCCTTCTCTTTATAGCGGCGCAGGCCGATGACGTTGGCGTATTCGGTGTTGATCACCAGCTCGCCGTTTTCGAAGCTGGCCAGGCGCGAGAAGTCGTACTTGCTGGCGTCGCCATACGGCGCCATGCCCATGACCTTGAACTCGCCATCAAGCATCTCGAAGCCGAGGAACTCGGTGATCGCGCCATACAGGCCACCCAGCGAGTCCGGATCGAAGAATTCCTTGATCTTGTGGATCTTGCCGTTTTCGCCGTAGCCGAAGAAGGTGGTGGCGTACTCGCCCTTGCCGTCGATACCGAGGATCGCGGTTTTCTCTTTGAAACCCGAGCAGTGGTAGGCGCTGGAAGCGTGAGCCAGGTGGTGCTCGACCGGCTCGATCTTGATCTTCTTCGGATCGAAGCCCAGTTGCTCCAGGCACCAGACGATCTTCTTGCGGTAGCGCTTGTAGCGGCGGTTGCCCATCAGCAGCGCGTCGAGGGCGCGGTCCGGGGCGTACCAGTAGCGCTTGGCGTAATGCCAGCGGGCCTTGCCGAACAGGCTGATCGGGGCGAACGGAATGGCCACCACGTCGACGTCCGACGGCTTGATGCCGGCCTGTTCCAGGCAGAACTTCGCCGACTCGTAGGGCATGCGATTCTTCGCATGCTTGTCACGCACGAAGCGCTCTTCTTCGGCGGCGGCAATCAGCTTGCCGTCGATGTACAGGGCCGCGGAAGGGTCATGGCTAAGGGCGCCGGACAGGCCAAGAATCGTCAGTGCCAAGGGTCTAGCCTCTCAAATCGGTATGAAGTGCGCCAACGGCCATTCGGGCGGATGGCGGCTAAAGGGCGGGATTATAACGCAAAGATGGTCAGGCGCGATGCAATCGCGTGGGAGCGGGCTTGCCCCGCGATAGCGGCGGATCCACCGGCGCCATCGCGGGGCAAGCCCACTCCCACGAGGGTAATGTGCCGCCAGGTTACTCGGCGATCAGCCAGTCCATGCGGAAGCTGCCGGCGGTCTGCGCCAGCTCCTTGGCCAGCCACGGCAGCAGCGTCTTGAGCTCGTCCTCCAGGCCCCACGGCGGGTTGGCGATGGCCAGGCCCGAACCGTTCAGGCCCTGCGGGCTGTCCTGGTGGTGCACGTACAGCTCGACCCGCAGCAGCTTCGGCGCGCCGGTGCTGGTCAGGTCCTGGTAGAAGCGGGTCAGCGAGCGCTGGTCCTTGATCGGGTACCAGATCGCCGCGACAGTCTGGCGCATGCGACCGATCGCCTCTTTCATGGCCACGGTGCAGCGCTTGAGCTCGTCGGCCTGCTCGAATGGCGGGTCGATCAGCATGATCGCGCGCTTTTCCTGGACCGGCAGAAGCGCCCGCGGGATGTGCCAGCCTTCACCCAGGTGAACGGTGACCCGCGGATCCTTCTTCATGTTCTCCTTGAGCAGCGCCCCATCTTCAGGGTGCTTCTCGTTGAGCAGGGCGCGGTCCTGCTGGCGCATCAGGCGGCGCGCCAGCTCCGGCGAGCCCGGGTAGTAGCGCAGCTCGCCGTCCTGGTTCAGGCGCTTGATGATGCGCATGTAGTCGGCGGTCGCCTCCGGCAGGTCGTCACGGTTCCACAGGCGGGCCACGCCCTCGAGGTATTCACCTGTACGGCTCGCCTGATCACCCTGCAGGTCGTAGAGACCCAGGCCGGCGTGGGTGTCGATGTAGGCGAACGGCTGCTCCTTGCGCGACATCAGGGCGATGAGGCGGGTGAGCACGATGTGCTTGAGGACGTCGGCGTGGTTGCCGGCATGGAAGGCGTGACGATAGTTCATGAGGACTCCTGCGGGGGCGCCAAGTTTACCTTGTCGCGAGGGAGTCGTCAGGTGCGGCGGTCGGTGCTGAGGCATTCGCGGGTAAACCCGCCCCCCACAAGGACAGTGAAATCCCTGTGGGAGCGGGTTTACCCGCGAAGAAGCAGACGCCGATTCAGCAGGCGTTACTTGTCAGCGTGGTACGCCGCATCAGCAGTTTCAAAACGCGAAACCATGCTGTTCGACGGACTGCCCAGCTTGCTCACCACGAAGATGGCGATGCTGGCGAACAGGAAGCCCGGGATGATCTCGTACAGGCCCAGGCCCACGTAGTTCTTCCACAGGATCACGGTCAGCGCGCCGACCACGATACCGGCCAGGGCGCCGTTGCGGGTCATGCCCTTCCACAGCACCGAGATCAGCACCACCGGACCGAAGGCAGCACCGAAGCCGGCCCAGGCGTAGGCCACCAGGCCCAGCACGCGGTTCTCGGGGTTGGCGGCCATGGCGATGGCGATCAGGGCCACGGCCAGGACCATCAGGCGGCCGACCCAGACCAGCTCGGTCTGCGAGGCGTTCTTGCGCAGGAACGACTTGTAGAAGTCTTCGGTCAGGGCGCTGGAGCACACCAGCAGCTGGCAGCTCAGGGTGCTCATCACCGCGGCCAGGATGGCCGACAGCAGGATACCGGCGATCCACGGGTTGAACAGGATCTTGGCCAGCTCGATGAACACGCGCTCGTGGTTCTCGGTGACCGGACCCGCCAGGTCAGGATGCGCCGAGAAGTAGGCGATGCCGAAGAAGCCGACGGCGCAGGTACCGCCCAGGCACAGGATCATCCAGGTCATGGAGATGCGGCGGGCGTTGGCGATCGACTTGACCGAGTCGGCGGCCATGAAGCGCGCCAGGATGTGCGGCTGGCCGAAGTAGCCCAGGCCCCAGCCCATCAGCGAGATGATGCCGATGAAGGTCGCGCCCTTGAACATGTCGAAGTGCGCCGGGTTCACCGCCTCGATCGCCAGGAAGGTGGTGTCGAAGCCACCGGTGGAGATCAGCACGATGATCGGGGTCAGGATCAGCGCGAAGATCATCAGCGAGGCCTGCACGGTGTCGGTCCAGCTCACCGCCAGGAAACCACCGACGAAGGTGTAGGCGATGGTGGCCGCGGCACCGGCCCACAGGGCGGTCTCGTACGGCATGTCGAAGGTGCTTTCGAACAGGCGGGCACCGGCGACGATGCCGGAAGCGCAATAGATGGTGAAGAACACCAGGATGACGATCGCCGAGATGATCCGCAGCAGGCCGGTCTGGTCTTCGAAACGGCTGGAGAAGTAGTCCGGCAGGGTCAGGGCGTCACCGTTGTGCTCGGTCTGCACGCGCAGACGGCCGGCGACGAACAGCCAGTTCAGGTAGGCGCCGACGGTCAGGCCGATGGCGATCCAGGCCTCGGAAAGGCCTGCGAAGTAGATGGCGCCCGGCAGGCCCATCAACAGCCAGCCGCTCATGTCCGATGCGCCGGCGGAAAGCGCGGTAACCACGCTGCCGAGACTACGGCCGCCGAGAATATAGTCGGAAAGGTTCTTGGTGGAGCGATAGGCGGCGAAGCCGATCAGCACCATTGCCGCAATGTAGATCACGAAGGTGATCGTTAGTGGATTGCCCATGAGTTGTGCCCTGGCGTTGTTTTTATCTCTTGCGACCGCCGCGCACGACGGTTGCACCCAGGCGGCGAATCCTATGCAACAACATGAACGAGGTGCAACCATTTTTCATTTGCAAGTTGCACCCAGCCATGGTTTTTCGGATAAAGCCCCTTTTTTGCTCCTTTTCGGAGCAAACGCAGCGTTTTACATAAGCAAAAGCAGCAAAAAAGACCGTTTCGGCTGTAAGGAAACAGCCTTCAGACGAGTTGCACCTTTACCGAGAAGATTTCGGGTTGCACCCGGTTGCACCCGAATTGTCCTACAGGCTAATCTTGCCTTCAGCTTAGGCCACATCCGTGGCCAATAACGAGGATAAGAAATGGCGACGACCACCCTTGGGGTCAAACTCGACGACCCGACCCGTGAGCGACTCAAAGCAGCTGCGCAGTCCATCGACCGCACGCCGCACTGGTTGATCAAGCAAGCGATCTTCAACTATCTCGAGAAGCTCGAGGGTGGCGCCACCCTGAACGACCTCAACGGCCATGCCGCCGCTGGCGACGATGCCGGCGAAGTCGCCGCCGACCATGCCCACCAGTGCTTCCTGGAGTTCGCCGAAAGCATCCTGCCGCAGTCGGTACTGCGCTCGGCGATCACCGCCGCCTACCGCCGCCCCGAGCAGGAAGTGGTGCCGATGCTGCTGGAGCAGGCTCGCCTGCCGGCCGCCCAGGCCGAAGCCACCAACAAGCTGGCCGCGAGCCTGGCCGACAAGCTGCGCAACCAGAAGAGCGCCGGCGGCCGCGCCGGTATTGTCCAGGGGCTGCTGCAGGAGTTCTCGCTGTCGTCCCAGGAAGGCGTGGCGCTGATGTGCCTGGCCGAAGCCCTGCTGCGCATCCCCGACAAAGGTACCCGTGACGCGCTGATCCGCGACAAGATCAGCACCGGCAACTGGCAGCCGCACCTGGGCAACAGCCCGTCGCTGTTCGTCAACGCCGCCACCTGGGGCCTGCTGCTGACCGGCAAGCTGGTCAGCACCCACAACGAATCCGGCCTGACCTCCTCGCTCACCCGCATCATCGGCAAGAGCGGCGAGCCGATGATCCGCAAGGGCGTCGACATGGCCATGCGCCTGATGGGCGAGCAGTTCGTCACCGGCGAGACCATCGCCGAGGCCCTGGCCAACGCCAGCAAGTTCGAAGCCAAGGGCTTCCGCTACAGCTACGACATGCTCGGCGAAGCCGCGCTGACCGAGCACGACGCGCAGAAATACCTGGCCTCCTACGAGCAGGCGATCCACTCGATCGGCAAGGCCTCGCACGGCCGCGGCATCTATGAAGGCCCGGGCATCTCGATCAAGCTCTCGGCCCTGCACCCGCGCTACAGCCGCGCCCAGTACGAGCGCGTGATGAGCGAGCTGTACCCGCGCCTGCTGTCGCTGACCCTGCTGGCCAAGCAGTACGACATCGGCCTGAACATCGACGCCGAGGAAGCCGACCGCCTGGAGCTGTCGCTGGACCTGCTCGAGCGCCTGTGCTTCGAGCCGTCGCTGGCCGGCTGGAACGGCATCGGCTTCGTCATCCAGGCCTACCAGAAGCGCTGCCCGTACGTGATCGACTACGTCATCGACCTGGCCAAGCGCAGCCGCCACCGCCTGATGATCCGCCTGGTGAAGGGCGCCTACTGGGACAGCGAGATCAAGCGCGCCCAGGTCGAAGGCCTGGAAGGTTATCCGGTGTACACCCGCAAGGTGTACACCGACGTGTCCTACGTCGCCTGCGCCCGCAAGCTGCTGGCCGTGCCAGAAGCCATCTACCCGCAGTTCGCCACCCACAACGCCCACACCCTGTCGGCCATCTACACCATCGCCGGGCAGAACTACTACCCGGGCCAGTACGAGTTCCAGTGCCTGCACGGCATGGGCGAACCGCTGTACGAGCAAGTCGTGGGCAAGATCTCCGAGGGCAAGCTGAACCGTCCGTGCCGCGTGTACGCACCGGTCGGCACCCACGAAACCCTGCTGGCCTACCTGGTCCGCCGCCTGCTTGAAAACGGCGCCAACACCTCGTTCGTCAACCGCATCGCCGACCACTCGATCTCCATCCAGGAGCTGGTCGCCGACCCGGTTGCCAGCATCGAGCGCATGGGCACCCAGGAAGGCAGCATCGGCCTGCCGCACCCGCGCATCCCGATGCCGCGTGAGCTGTACGGCAGCGAGCGGGCCAACTCGGCCGGCATCGACATGGCCAACGAACACCGCCTGGCGTCGCTGTCCTGCGCCCTGCTGGCCACCGCCCACAATGACTGGAAAGCCACCCCACTGCTGGCCTGCGCCGCCAGCGAGCAGCCGGCCGCGCCAGTGCTCAACCCGGCCGACCACCGCGATGTCGTGGGCCATGTGCAGGAAGCCACCGTCGCCGACGTCGACAACGCCATCCAGTGCGCGCTGAACGCCGCGCCGATCTGGCAGGCCACCCCACCGGCCGAGCGCGCCGCGATCCTCGAACGCGCCGCCGACCTGATGGAAGCCGACATCCAGCCGCTGATGGGCCTGCTGGTGCGCGAAGCCGGCAAGACCTTCGCCAACGCCATCGCCGAAGTGCGCGAGGCCGTGGACTTCCTGCGTTACTACGCGGTGCAGGCACGCAACGACCTGCGCAACGACAGCTGCCGCCCACTGGGCCCTGTTGTGTGCATCAGCCCGTGGAACTTCCCGCTGGCGATCTTCTCCGGCCAGGTGGCCGCGGCGCTGGCCGCCGGCAACCCGGTACTGGCCAAGCCGGCCGAGCAGACCCCGCTGGTCGCCGCCCAGGCCGTGCGCCTGCTGCTGGAAGCCGGCATCCCCGAAGGCGTGCTGCAACTGCTGCCGGGCCAGGGCGAAACCGTCGGTGCCGGTCTGGTCGGTGACGAGCGCGTCAAGGGCGTGATGTTCACCGGTTCCACCGAAGTCGCCCGCCTGCTGCAGCGCAACATCGCCGGGCGCCTGGACAACCAGGGCCGTCCGATCCCGCTGATCGCCGAAACCGGCGGCCAGAACGCCATGATCGTCGACTCCTCGGCACTGACCGAGCAGGTGGTGATCGATGTGGTTTCCTCGGCCTTCGACAGCGCCGGCCAGCGTTGCTCGGCCCTGCGCGTGCTGTGCCTGCAGGAAGACTCCGCCGACCGCGTGATCGAAATGCTCAAGGGCGCCATGGCCGAAAGCCGCCTGGGCAACCCGGAGCGCCTGTCCGTGGACATCGGCCCGGTGATCGACGCCGAAGCCAAGGCCGGCATCGAGAAGCACATCCAGGGCATGCGCGACAAAGGCCGCACCGTCTATCAGGTGGCCATCGCCGAAGGCGAGGAGATCAAGCGCGGCACCTTCGTGATGCCGACCCTGATCGAGCTGGAAAGCTTCGACGAGCTCAAGCGCGAGATCTTCGGCCCGGTGCTGCACGTGGTGCGCTACAACCGCAAGGACCTGGACCAGTTGATCGAGCAGATCAACGCTTCCGGCTACGGCCTGACCCTGGGCGTGCACACCCGCATCGACGAGACCATCGCCAAGGTGGTGGACAACGTCAACGCCGGCAACATGTACGTCAATCGCAACATCGTCGGTGCCGTGGTCGGCGTGCAGCCGTTCGGCGGTGAAGGCCTGTCGGGCACCGGCCCGAAAGCAGGCGGCCCGCTGTACCTGTACCGCCTGCTGTCGACCCGCCCGGCCGACGCCATCGCCCGCCACTTCCAGGCCGACGATGCACGCAGCCAGGCCGATACCACCCTGCGCGACCAGCAGCTCAAGCCGCTGACCACCCTCAAGACCTGGGCGGCCAGCAGCCAGATGAGCGACCTGGCCGCGCTGTGCGAGCAATTCGTCGAGCAGTCGCAGAGCGGCATCACCCGCGTGCTGCCAGGCCCGACCGGCGAGCGCAACACCTACAGCGTGCTGCCACGCGAACACGTGCTGTGCCTGGCCGACAACGAGGCCGACCTGCTGGCCCAGCTGGCGGCGGTACTGGCCGTGGGTAGCTCGGCGGTGTTCCAGGACGGCGAGCCGGCCAAGACCGTGCGCGGCCGTCTGCCGAAGGAGCTGCAAGCGAAGATCAAGCTGGTGGCCGACTGGAGCAAGGACGAGGTGGCGTTCGACGCAGTCATCCACCACGGTCACTCCGACCAGCTGCGCGGTGTCTGCGAGCAGGTGGCCAAGCGTGCCGGCGCGATCGTCGGCGTGCACGGGCTGTCGAGCGGCGATCACCAGATCGCCCTGGAACGCCTGGTGATCGAGCGGGCGGTGAGTGTTAACACCGCGGCGGCAGGTGGTAACGCCAGCCTGATGACCATCGGCTGACGCTGACAGTCGTTGAACGGAAAAGGAGAGCTCAGGCTCTCCTTTTTTGTGGGAGCAACTGTCTTGCCGAGATTTCTCAACCTGGCACGGCCCCTGTAGGAGCGGCCTTGCCGAGGCGTCGGACCGGTCGGAAAGGGCCGCAAAGCGGCCCCAGCGATCTTTGCAACAACGCTGAAATCCCGGGGCTGCTGCGCAGCCCTTTCGCGACGCAAGGCCGCTCCTACATCTGTTTCGGGCCAGTATCTCCTGTGCCAATACCTGGTCCGCCTTGTTGGCTCGACACAATTTCAGCATGGGCGTTACTGCCGCCCCACATGACTCAAGGCATGCGCCAAGGCGGGCAGCGGTACTCTCACAGGACTCATTGGCCCGAAACAGATGTAGGAGCGGCCTTGTGCCGCGATGCGCCGCGCGGGCGGCGCTCGATCTCATAGGCGCTGAAGAACTTTCGGCGAACACCTGGCAGCCCTCACCTAATCAGGAAAAGCCCGCGCAACTAAAGCGAAGCAACCATCACGCAGATTTCTTTTTCACCGTGAAGTCAACTTCCAGGTCGGCGTTCGCCAGAATATTCACCAGTGCATCCAGCGAGAACTTGTCTATCTTGCCATTGAGCAAGTCACTCAAGCGTGGCTGAGTCAGATGCAGTCGCCGTGCTGCGTCTTTCTGCGGCAGATCCCAGGACCGGACAATCCTGGCCAACACCCTCATCAGCTTCGCCCGAAGCCGCAGGTTCTCGGCCTCTTCCGGTGAGTCGAACAGCGCATCCCATACCGAAGTGGTGCGTTCGTTTGTCATCGCAAAGCCCTCTATCCACCGTGAGCGGCAAAAATAGCCCCATATCGATATCGATATAAGCGCAATTGCGTGACAAGGCTTTGCGACGGGTAACACCCACGTCCACAGCGCCCGGCGCAGCCCAAGGAGGCCTGGGCGATGGCAACTTCTGCCCCGATATCACCCAAACCAATTAACCTGTCCCCTGCCCCATCACCTTGCCTAGACTCGCTGCATCCCGAACCAGGAATGCCGCCATGTCCGAGCAACTCCTCAGCAGCCGCAACCTCGCCTTCGAACTCTACGAAGTCCTCGACGCCGAGGCCCTGACCCAGCGCCCGCGCTTCGCCGAGCACAGCCGCGAAACCTTCGACGCGGCGCTGACCACCGCCCGCACCCTTGCCGAGAAGTACTTCGCCCCGCACAACCGCAAGGGCGACGAACACGAGCCGCGCTACGTGGACGGCTGCGCCGAGCTGATCCCAGAGGTGAAGCCTGCGGTCGACGCCTTCCTCGAAGCGGGCTTCCTCAACGCCAACCGCGACTTCGACGTCGGCGGCATGCAACTGCCCAGCCTGGTGTCGCAAGCCTGCTTCGCCCACTTCCAGGCCGCCAACGCCGGCACCACGGCCTACCCGTTCCTGACCATGGGCGCAGCCAACCTGATCGAGAGCTTCGGCAGCGACGAACAGCAACGCCTGTTCCTGCAACCAATGATCGAAGGCCGCTACTTCGGCACCATGGCCCTGACCGAACCCCATGCCGGCTCGTCCCTGGCCGATATCCGCACCCGCGCCGAACCCGCAGGCGACGGCACCTACCGACTCAAGGGCAACAAGATCTTCATCTCCGGCGGCGACCACGAGCTTTCGGAAAACATCGTGCACATGGTCCTGGCCAAGCTGCCGGACGCACCGCCCGGGGTGAAAGGCATCTCGCTGTTCATCGTGCCCAAGTACCTGGTCAACGCCGACGGCAGCCTGGGGCCACGCAACGATGTGCTGCTGGCCGGCCTGTTCCACAAGATGGGCTGGCGCGGCACCACCTCCACGGCGCTGAACTTCGGTGACAACGGCCAATGCGTCGGCTACCTGGTGGGCCAACCGCACCAGGGCCTGGCCTGCATGTTCCAGATGATGAACGAAGCGCGCATCGGCGTCGGCATGGGCGCGGTGATGCTGGGCTACGCCGGCTACCTGTATTCCCTGGACTACGCCCGCCAACGTCCACAGGGCCGCCTGCCGGACAACAAGGACCCGCACAGCCCCGCCGTGCCGATCATCGAGCACAGCGATGTGAAGCGCATGCTGCTGGCACAGAAGGCCTACGTGGAGGGTGCTTTCGACCTGGGCCTGTACGCGGCCCGGCTGTTCGATGACACCCACACCGCAGCGGATGCAGACGCACGCCGGCAAGCCCTGGAACTGCTCGACCTGCTCACGCCCATCGTCAAGTCCTGGCCCTCGGCGTTCTGCCTGAAGGCCAACGAGCTGGCGATCCAGGTCCTTGGCGGCCACGGCTACACCCGCGAATACCCGGTCGAGCAGTACTACCGCGACAACCGCCTCAACCCGATCCACGAAGGCACGGAGGGCATCCAGTCCCTCGACCTGCTCGGGCGCAAGCTGACGCAGAACAACGGCGCCGGGCTCAAGCAACTGATCCGCTTGATCGCCAACACCTGCGAGCGCGCCAGCCATCACCCGAACCTCGATCCATTGCGCCAGCCGCTGGAGTACCTGGTCAACCGCCTGCAGAGCGTGACCCTCGCCCTGCTCGGCGACCTGGCCGCCGGCAAGGTCGTCGGCGCGCTGGCCAACTCGGCGCTGTACCTCAAGGTGTTCGGCCACTGCGTGATCGGCTGGCGCTGGCTGGAGCAGGCCATTCATGCCGAAGTCGGCCTGCTCAAGGGCAGCGACCGCGACTTCTACCTGGGCAAACTCCAGGCCGCGCGTTATTTCCTCACCTGGGAAGTGCCGGGCTGCCATAATGACCTCGCTTTGCTCGAGGCCCGCGACGACACGTGCCTGGGCATGCAAGAGGGGTGGTTCTAGGGGGAGCCGCCGCGCACACGGAGGTTTTCCATGTTCGACTCCAGCACCCTGCTGCGCCAGCGCTTTGCCGCGCTGCGCAGCACGGCCGAACTGTTCTCGCTTCGCCATGTGAAGCAATCGCACCAGTCACTGTCGGTTCGGCGCAACGTCGCCGAGCCGCCCTTCTTCAGCCAGGACGAAGGCGCCATGCTCACCGTGCGGGTGGATGGCGTCGAGGCCTACGCGGCCACCGCCGACCTGTCCCAGGCCGGGCTGCAACGCGCCCTTGAGCAGGCCGAGGCGCTGGCCCGGCGGATCAAGGCCAGCAGCCTGCTCGACCTGAGCAACCAGCCGGCCCCGGACGGGCGCCACGACCATGTCTCGCCCAACTTCGAACAGCCCCTGCCCAACCTCGCCGACTGCCTGGACCTGCTGGCCGCCGAATCGGCCAGCGTGCCCAAGGACGAA
Organism: Pseudomonas sp. BW16M2; assembly: GCF_014268865.1. Taxonomy (NCBI): domain Bacteria; kingdom Pseudomonadati; phylum Pseudomonadota; class Gammaproteobacteria; order Pseudomonadales; family Pseudomonadaceae; genus Pseudomonas; species Pseudomonas sp. BW16M2. The sequence goes on from NZ_JABWRI010000037.1 coordinate 25,686, forward strand.
CGCCTGGTGGACTGGCAGGCCAGCCTGGGCATCAGCGTGGTCGAGCAGACCTACCTGAACTCCGCTGGCGCCGAGCTGCGCCATGCCCAACGCTTCGTCTACCCGGGCCTGGGCGTCACCGCCAGCGACGGTCAGGACAGCCAGAGCCGTAGCCTGGGCCGGGAAAACTTCGGCCAGCAGGGCGGCTTCGAGGTGATCGAGCGCTGTGGCCTGGTCGGCGCGGCCCGCCGGGTGGCCGACGAGGCGCTGCGACTGCTGCTGGCGCCGAATACCCCAAGCGGCCGGCGCGACCTGCTGCTGATGCCCGACCAGATGATGCTGCAGATCCACGAGTCCATCGGCCACCCGCTGGAGCTGGACCGCATCCTCGGCGATGAGCGCAACTACGCCGGCACCAGCTTCGTCAAAGCCAGCGACTTCGGCCATCTGCAGTACGGCTCGAAGCTGCTCAACGTGACCTTCGACCCGACCCTTCGCGAGGAGCTGGCCAGCTACAGCTTCGATGACGACGGCACCCCGGCCAGCAAGCAGTTCCTGATCCGCGACGGCCTGCTGGTGCGCCCCCTGGGCGGCGCCCTGTCGCAGCTGCGCTCGGGCCTGGACGGCGTCGCCAACAGCCGTGCCTGCGGCTGGAATCGGGCGCCGATCGACCGCATGGCCAACCTCAACATCGAGCCGGGCGACCAATCGTTCGAAAAACTGGTCAGCGGCATCGAGCACGGCATCCTGATGCGCACCAACCGCTCCTGGTCCATCGACGATGCGCGCAACAAGTTCCAGTTCGGTTGCGAGTGGGGGCAGTTGATCGAAAACGGCGAACTCAAGGGCGTGGTGAAGAACCCGAACTACCGGGGCATCTCCGCCGACTTCTGGCGCAACCTCTCGGCCGTGGGCGACAGCAGCACCTTCCAGGTGCTCGGCACGCCCAACTGCGGCAAGGGCGAGCCCAACCAGGTGGTGCGTGTCGGCCATGCCTCGCCGGCCTGCGTGTTCCGCCAGATCGACGTATTCGGGGGAGACGCCTGATGAGCACCCTGTACCAGCAACGTTTCGAAAACCTGCTCGACAGCCTGAACGCCGCCGTGCAACCGGGCGAGCAGTTCACCCTCGGCTACAGCGCCGAACATTCGCAGTTCGTGCGCTTCAACCATGCCAAGGTGCGCCAGGCCGGGCTGGTCAGCCAAGCCAGCGTGCACCTGCGACTGGTGCGCGAAGGGCGCCAGGCCGAGCAGCAGATCACCCTGGGCGACGATCCCGAGCTCGACCAGAGGCGTCTGCACGACGCCCTGGCGCAGTTGCGCCAGACCTTGCCATTGCTGGCGGTGGATCCCTACCTGAACCTTGACGACAGCGCCTGGCACAGCCATAGCCTGCTGGAGCAGCCATTGCCCGAGCTGGACGAAGTGCTGGCCCTCATCGAGCGCGAAGCCGGTGACCTGGACCTGGTCGGCATCTATGCCGCCGGCCCCATCTGCCGGGGCTTCGCCAGTTCCTTCGGGGCCTTCGGCTGGCACCAGGCCAACAGTTTCAACTTCGACTGGAGCCTGTTCCACGCCAACGGCCAGGCGGTCAAGGCCAACTATGCCGGGCAGGCCTGGAGCGGCGAGACCTTCGCCGCGCGTCTGCGCCAAGCCCGCGAACAGCTGGCGCACCTGGGACGCCCGGCCATCACCCTCAAGCCTGGCAGCTACCGCGCCTACCTGGCGCCGGCGGCGATGGACGAGATCGCCGGGATGCTGTGCTGGGGCGGCTTCTCCGCCCAGGCCCTGGCCACGGGCAACAGCCCGCTGCAGCGCCTGTACAACGGCGACGCGCAACTGAGCCCGCGGGTGAGCTTCAGCGAGCAGGTCAGCGGCTCGCTGAGCCCGGCGTTCTCCGACGAGGGCTCGCCCCGTCGCGACCTGCTGCTGATCGGCGAAGGCCGTGCGCTGGAGCGGCTGGTAAGCGCCCGCAGCGCCGCCGAGTTCGCCCAGCAGGCCAATGGCGCCGACAGCCATGAGTCGCCGTGCGCGCTGAGCCTGGCGCCGGGCAACCTGCCCGGCGAGGAGGTGCTGGAGCGTCTGGGCACCGGGCTGTACATCAGCAACCTGTGGTACCTGAACTATTCGGACCTGCCCGCGGCGCGCATGACCGGGCTGACCCGCTTCGCCACGTTCTGGGTGGAGAACGGGCAGATCCAGGGGCCGGTAAGCACCATGCGCTTCGACGACAGCCTGTACAACCTGCTGGGCAGCCAGCTCGAAGACCTGACCCAGGAGCGCGAGATGATCCTCTCGACCAGCACCTACGGGCAGCGCAGCACCGGGTCGAGTCATTTGCCGGGGGCGTTGGTCAAAGGGCTGACCCTGACATTGTGATCGGCAGGACTGGCCTCATCGCTGGCAAGCCAGCTCCCACAATGACCGGCATGCGCTGCCCCTGTGGGAGCCGGCTTGCCGGCGATGAGGCCGGCCCAGGCAACACAGGACATTGAGGTAACCCATGCCCGACCGCGCCCCGCTGGACCCCGTCACCGCCCGCTGGATCCCCTGGGTGGTGGCCATCGCCTTCTTCATGCAGTCGCTCGACGGCACCATCCTCAACACCGCACTGCCGGCCATGGCCCGCTCCCTGGCCGAGGACCCGCTGCGCATGCAGGGGGTGATCATCGCCTACATGCTCACCGTGGCCCTGCTGATCCCGGCCTCGGGCTGGATCGCCGACCGTTTCGGCACCAAGCGCATCTTCTTCAGCGCCATCATGCTGTTCAGCTTCGGTTCGCTGTTGTGCGCCATGGCCAACAGCCTCGGTTTCCTGATCCTGGCCCGGGTGATCCAGGGCCTGGGCGGCGCGCTGATGCTACCGGTCGGGCGCCTGGTGGTGCTGCGCGCCTACCCGCGCTCGGAGCTGGTGCGGATCATGAGCTTCATCACCATCCCCGGCCTGCTCGGCCCGCTGCTGGGCCCGACCCTGGGTGGCTGGCTGGTGGAGATCCTCAGCTGGCACTGGATCTTCCTGATCAACCTGCCGGTGGGGGCACTGGGCTGCTACGCGGTGTGGAAGTTCATCCCCGACCTGCGCGGCGCCGAACGCACCAGCTTCGATGGCCCGGGCTTCCTGCTGTTCGGCGCGGCGATGGTGCTGATCACCATCGCCATGGAGGGCCTGGGCGAACTGCACCTGCCGCACCTGCGGGTGATGCTGTTGCTGTTCGCCGGCATGGCCTGCCTGGCCGCCTACTGGCTGCGCGCCGGGCGTGACCCTGAGCCGCTGTTCTCACCCTCGCTGTTCCGCGTACGGACCTTCGCCATCGGCATTCTCGGCAACCTGTTCGCCCGCCTGGGCAGCGGCGCGCTGCCCTTCCTGGTGCCGTTGCTGCTGCAGGTGGCGCTGGGCTATTCGCCGGCCCAGGCCGGCATGAGCATGATCCCGCTGGCGGCGGCGGCGATGCTTGCCAAGTCCATCGCCCGGCCGCTGATCGAGCGCCTGGGCTACCGCATCGTGCTGACCGGCAATACCCTGCTGCTGGGCCTGCTGCTGGCCAGCCTGGGGCTGGTCGACGAGCAGACGCCCTATGCCGTGCTGCTGGTGCAACTGGCGCTGCTGGGGGCGGTCAACTCGATGCAGTTCACGGCGATGAACACGGTGACCCTGATCGACCTCGACGACGCCAGCGCCAGCAGCGGCAACAGCCTGCTGTCGGTGGTCGCGCAACTGTCGCTGAGCCTGGGCGTGGCCTGCGCCGGTGCCTTGCTCGGCGGCTTCACCGCGGCCGGCAGCGGCGATGGCGTGCAGAGCACCCTGGGCGCGTTCCAGCTGACCTTCGTCACCATCGGCGTGATGGCCATGCTGGCGGCAGCGATCTTCCTGCAGTTGGCGCCGACGGACGGAAGGCGCGCCCGTCGTCCGGAACATCACGTCGAGTCGTAGGGTGAATGGCTTCGAGGCTGGTAGACTATGCGGCATTTTTCGCTTCGCACCGCAGGCCCGCCTCGTGACCGTTGAAACCACCGCCTTTGCCACCCTCCCGCTGTCCGCCGCCATGCTGGCCAACCTGGACGCCCTGGGCTACGCCTCGATGACGCCGATCCAGGCCCAGAGCCTGCCGGTCATCCTCAAGGGCCAGGACCTGATCGCCCAGGCCAAGACCGGTAGCGGCAAGACCGCCGCCTTCGGCATCGGCCTGCTCAACCCGATCAACCCGCGCTACTTCGGCTGCCAGGCCCTGGTGCTGTGCCCGACCCGGGAGCTGGCCGACCAGGTGGCCAAGGAGCTGCGCCGCCTGGCCCGCGCCGAGGACAACATCAAGATCCTCACCCTGTGCGGCGGCGTCTCGCTGGGTCCGCAGATCGCCTCGCTGGAACACGGCGCGCACATCATCGTCGGCACCCCGGGGCGCATCCAGCAACACCTGGACAAAGGCACCCTGGTGCTCGACGGTCTCAACACCCTGGTCCTGGACGAAGCCGACCGTATGCTCGACATGGGTTTCTTCGACGCCATCGCCAGCATCATCGGCAAGACCCCGTCGCGCCGCCAGACCCTGCTGTTCTCCGCCACCTACCCGGCCGGCATCGAGCAACTGGCCAAGGACTTCATGCGCCAGCCGCAGCAGGTCAAGGTCGAGGCGCTGCACAGCGACAGCCAGATCGAACAGCGCTTCATCGAGATCGACCCGCAGCAGCGCCTGGAAGCGGTGACCCGCGTGCTCGGCCATTACCGCCCGCAGTCCTGCGTGGCGTTCTGCTTCACCAAGCAGCAATGCGAGGACCTGGTCACCCACCTGACCGCCAAGGGCATCGTCGCCCAGGCCCTGCACGGCGACCTGGAGCAGCGCGATCGCGACCAGGTGCTGACCATGTTCGCCAACCGCAGCAGCTCGGTGCTGGTGGCCACCGACGTGGCCGCCCGTGGCCTGGACATCGACGGCCTGGACCTGGTGATCAACGTCGAGCTGGCCCGTGACGCCGAGATCCACGTGCACCGCGTCGGCCGTACCGGCCGCGCCGGCGAGAAAGGCGTGGCGATCAGCCTGGTGGCCCCGGCCGAAGGCCACCGCGCCCAGGCCATCGAGGACCTGCAAAACAAGCCGCTGCGCTGGGAACAGCTGGACAACCTCAAGAGCAAGGGCGGCGAGCCGCTGCTGCCGGCGATGACTACCCTGTGCATCGGTGCCGGACGCAAGGACAAGCTGCGTCCGGGCGACATCCTCGGCGCGCTGACCGGCGACGCCGGGTTGCCGGGCAAGCAGGTGGGCAAGATCGCCATCTTTGACTTCGTAGCGTTCGTGGCTGTGGAGCGGGCGGTGGCCAAGCAGGCCATGCAGCGCCTGAACAGCGGCAAGATCAAGGGTCGTGCCCTGAAAGTCCGTATTATCTAGGCCCTGCACAGATCCCGTGGGAGCGGGCTTGCCCCGCGATAGCGTCAAGCCAGGCAATGATGTTGCCCCTGCTGGCGCCATCGCGGGGCAAGCCCGCTCCCACGCTGCCCTGACACTCAACTCCAACTGCAAAGGTTCACCCACGTGCACTCCACCGACGTGATCATCCTCGGCGCCGGCGCCGCCGGCCTGATGTGCGCCCAGCTCAGCGCCCGCCGCGGGCGCCGGGTGCTGCTGCTCGACCACGCCAACAAGCCGGGCAAGAAGATCCTCATGTCCGGCGGCGGGCGCTGCAACTTCACCAACATGTACACCGAGCCGGCCAATTTCCTCTCGCACAACCCGCACTTCTGCAAGTCGGCGCTGGCCCGCTACACCCAGTGGGACTTCATCGAGCTGGTGTGCAAGCACGGCGTGCCGTACCACGAGAAGAAGCTCGGCCAGCTGTTCTGCGACAACAAGTCCAGCGACATCCTCGACATGCTGCTGGCCGAGTGCGACCAGGCCGGCGCCGAGCTGCGCATGAACACCAGCATCGAGCGCATCGACAAGACCGAGGCCGGCTACACCCTGCAGACCAGCGCCGGCCCGTTCGCCTGCCAGTCGCTGGTGATCGCCACCGGCGGCCTGTCGATCCCGACCCTGGGCGCCACCGGCTTCGGCTACCAGGTCGCCCGCCAGTTCGGCCATGAGCTGCTGCCGACCCGCGCCGGCCTGGTGCCGTTCACCATCACCGAGCCCCAGCTCAAGGCACTGTGCACCGAGTTGTCGGGCACCTCGCTGGACTGCATCGCCAGCTGCAATGGCACCAGTTTCCGCGAGAACCTGCTGTTCACCCACCGCGGCCTGAGCGGCCCGGCGATCCTGCAGATCTCGTCGTTCTGGGAAGCCGGCGACACGGTGGAGATCAACCTGCTACCCGATCGCGACGCGCTGGAGTGGCTGCAGGGCCAGCAAGTCGAGCGCCCCAACAGCGAACTGAAGACGGTTCTGGGCGAGGTGTTCACCCGCAAGCTGGCCAACCTGCTGGCCGAGCAGTGGTTCGTTTCGAAACCGCTGAAGCAGTACACCCCGGCGGAATTGACCCAGATCGCCGAAAAACTGGCGGCCTGGCAGGTCATCCCGGCCGGTACCGAGGGCTATCGCACCGCCGAAGTGACCCTGGGCGGCGTCGATACCCGCGAGGTATCGTCCAAGACCATGGAGTCGCTGAAGAGCCCTGGGCTGTACTTCATCGGCGAGGTGCTGGATGTGAGCGGGTACCTGGGCGGTTTCAACTTCCAGTGGGCCTGGGCTTCGGCCAACGCGGCGGCGCAGTTCGTGTAGAGTAGAATCCATTCAGCAGCACGGAACGCTTCTTGCTGGTCCAACGCTGCGAAGGGTGAAAAACCATCGCGGGGCAAGCCCGCTCCCACCAAGGCCAATTCGGCGCGTGGGAGCGGGCTTGCCCCGCGATGAGGCCCCAGAGATTCTTTTTCGAATACTGCCCAGCAGGCCATCATGTCATCGAGCTCGTTCCGCCATTCATTGCGTCGCCTGTGGGGCCAAGACAAGTTCAGCTACGCCATCCGTGTGACCATCGCCCTCACCGGCAGCATGGCCTGGTGCTGGTACCAGAACGAGATGAGCCTGCTGATTCCGCTGTTCCTCGGCATCATCGCCAGTGCCCTGGCCGAAACCGACGATGGCTGGCAGGGCCGGCTCAGCGCCCTGCTGGTGACCCTGGGCTGCTTCGCCATCGCCGCGCTCTCGGTCGAGCTGCTGTTCCCCTACCCCTGGATCTTCGCCGTCGCCCTGGCCCTGGCGGCGTTTTCCCTGACCATGCTCGGGGCCCTGGGCGAACGCTACGGGGCGATCGCCTCGGCCACGCTGATCCTGTCGGTCTACACCATGATCGGCGTCGACCAGCGCGGCGGTGAAGTCAGCGATTTCTGGCACGAGCCGCTGCTGCTGGTGGCGGGGGCGGCCTGGTACGGGCTGCTGTCGGTGCTGTGGCAGGCGCTGTTCTCCAACCAGCCGGTGCAGCAGAGCCTGGCCAGGCTGTTCTATGAGCTGGGCAGCTACCTCAAGCTCAAGGCCAGCCTGTTCGAGCCGGTGCGCACCCTCGACGTCGAGGCCACGCGCCTGGAACTGGCCAAGCAGAACGGCAGGGTGGTGGCGGCGCTCAACGCGGCCAAGGAAATCATCCTGCACCGGGTCGGCAACAGCCAGCCCAACTCCAAGGTCAGCCGCTACCTCAAGCTGTACTTCCTGGCCCAGGACATCCATGAGCGGGTCAGTGCCTCGCACTACCCTTACAACGCGTTGACCGACGCCTTCTTCCACAGCGATGTGATGTTCCGCTGCCAGCGCCTGCTGCGCAAACAGGGCTCATCCTGCCAGGAGCTGGCCCGCTCGATTCGCCTGCGCCAGCCCTTCGTGCTCGCCAGCGGCTACCCCGAGGCCCTGGAAGACCTCAATGCTTCGCTCGAGCACCTGCGCATCCAGAGCAACCCGGCCTGGCGCGGCCTGCTGCGCTCGCTGCGCGCGCTGGCCGCCAACCTGGCCACCCTCGACCGGCTGCTCAGCGCCGCAAGCAACCCCGACAGCCTGGCCGATGCCAGTGACAGCAGCCTGCTCGACCGCTCGCCACGCAACCTCAAGGACGTGTGGAAACGCCTGCGCACCCAACTGACGCCGACCTCGCTGCTGTTTCGCCACGCCCTGCGCCTGTCGCTGGCGCTGTCGGTGGGCTATGGCATGGTGCACCTGATCCACCCGACCCAGGGCTACTGGATCATCCTCACCACACTGTTCGTCTGCCAGCCCAACTATGGCGCGACCCGGCGCAAGCTGGTGCAGCGGATCTTCGGCACCGCCATCGGCCTGACCGTGGGCTGGGCGCTGTTCGACCTGTTCCCCAACCCGATCATCCAGTCGCTGTTCGCGGTGGTCGCCGGGGTGGTGTTCTTCGTCAACCGCACCACCCGCTACACCCTGGCCACGGCGGCGATCACCCTGATGGTGCTGTTCTGCTTCAACCAGATCGGCGATGGCTACGGCCTGTTCCTGCCGCGCCTGTTCGATACCCTGGTGGGCAGCCTGATCGCCATTCTCGCGGTGTTCCTGTTCCTGCCCGACTGGCAGGGCCGGCGACTGAACAAGGTGCTGGCCAACACCCTGGCCTGCGCCAGCGAGTACCTGCGCCAGATCATGCAGCAGTACGCCCACGGCAAGCGCGACGACCTGGCCTATCGCCTGGCCCGGCGCAACGCGCACAATGCCGACGCGGCATTGTCCACCACCTTGGCCAACATGCTGATGGAGCCGGGGCACTTCCGTAAGGAAGCCGATGTCGGCTTCCGCTTCCTGGTGCTGTCACACACCTTGCTCAGCTACCTATCGGGGCTCGGGGCGCACCGCGACACGGCGCTGCCGACCGAGGTCCACGAGCAGCTGATCGATGGCGCCGGGCGGAGCCTGGCCAGCAGCCTCGACGAAATTGCCAATGGCCTGGCGGCGCGCTTGCCGGTGGCGATCCACAGCGATGCCGAAGAAGCCCTGGCCAATGCGCTGGAGCAGATGCCGGAGGAGCTGGACGAGCATCAGCGGCTGGTGCAGACGCAGCTGGCGCTGATCTGCCGGCAGCTCGGGCCGTTGCGCACCCTGGCAGGGCATCTGATCAAGGAAGGCGAACCCGCCTGATCGCCCCGCGATCAGAACCCATGCTGGCGCAGCAACCGGTCGTAACTGCCGTCGGCCTTCATCGTGGCGATGGCCTTCTCGAAGCGGGCGACGATCTTCTGGTGCTCCGGGTGCTTGAGGCTGACCAGGATGTGCAGGCTGTTCTCGCTCAGCGGCGGGTCGACGAACGCCACGCCCTCCCGCACCGGCTGCGGCTCGCGTTGCAGGTTGTAGCGCGCCACGAACTCATCCTCCACCGCCAGGTTGACCCGGCCGGCCGCCAGCATGCGCACCGCGGACGAGAAGCTGCGTACCGGCACCTTGTTCAGGCGCTCGTCGCTGTCGAATTCAGGGGAATAGGCGTAATCGCGCACCACGGCGATGGTGTAGGGATAGAGGTCGGACTGGCGCGCATAGGCGAACGCCTCGCCCTCACGCTTGAGCAGGCGGATGCGGTTGACCAGGTAGGCATCGGAGAACTGGCCGATCAGGGTTCGCTCGTCGTTGTACCAGGCGTTGATCAGCACGTCGTAGCGCCCCTCGCCCACGCCCATCAGCGCCCTGGCCCAGGGCACCTCCTCGAATTCGGTGGCGTAGCCGGCACGGGTCAGCGCCGTGGTGACGATGCTGGTGGCCAGGCCGCCACCGGGCATGCTGGTGTCGGTAAAAGGCGGCCAGCTGTCGGCCACCAGCCGCAGCTTGCCATGGGCCAGGGCAGGCCCCGCGCACAACACCCCGAGTAAACCAAGAACGCAAAGCAGTGGCCGCATGCTCAAGTCCTTTCGCAATTGGTAACCCACGCGGTAACGGCGATCTTAACGACTACTGCTCTGGCAGCCTACACAAGGCTGAGCGTTGTGGCACGCGACAATACTGTCAAATTGCCTCTATTTTGGCCGGGCTGTGGATAATTTAATCGTTCAACCGCGCAGGCGCTCGAAGACCCACTGGGCAATTTGCGCATCCTGCACCGCGACGCCAGTCAGGTCGGCCAGGGTAACCTCGTGCTGATCCTGACGCCCAGTGCCCTGGCCAGCCAGCACCGCGCCCAGCTCCAATAGGCGGGAAGGTTCGAGCGCCTGTGCCTTGAGCACGTGGGAAACCTCGCCATAGGCACCGCACTGAGCCTGCGAGTCGACGATGATTCGCGACATCGAGGCAACCAGCGCCGCATCCAGCTCCTGCTTGCCGACGCAGTCCGCGCCGACCGCCGTGATATGGGTGCCGGGACGAATCCACTCGCGCCTGAGCAACGGCTCCCGTGACGGGGTGGTGGTTACGATCAAGTTGGCCGCCTGCGCGACAGCCTGCGGCTGTCCGACCGTCTGCACGCTGAAGCCCAGCGCCCGGGCATGCTCACGGTAATCCGACAGGCCTTGCTCGCTGCGCCCCCAGACCACCACCTGACGGCAGCTCGTCAGCGGCATCAGGTACTCCAGTTGCAAGCGGGCCTGCAGGCCGGTGCCAAGCACGCCGATGGCCTCGACCTCGCGAGGCGCCAGCAGGCGGGCAACAATGCGCCCGGCCAAGGCTGTGCGCACGGCAGTCAGCCAGCCCTGATCGGCCAGCCATGCAAGCGGTTCACCGGTGCGGGCCGACAGCACCAGCATCAAGCCGTCATTGCTGGGTAGGCCCTTGCCCGGATTGTCGTAGAAACCACTTGAGACCTTGACCACGAAGGTTTCGCCGCCCTCGAGGTAAGCCGATTTGATGCAGCAATCACCATTGGCCTGGCGGAACTGGAAAGTCTGCACCGGCGGGGCCTGCACCTGGCCCACACTGTAGGCCTTGAAACCGTCCACCAGCCGCCGCTCGATCGCGTCAAGGTCGAGGCAGGCCTTGATCGCCTGCAGGTCGTGGATCTTCATGCGATGGCCTCCAGGTATTTCTCCAGCTGGATATTGCGTCCGCACAACACCACCGCCACCTTCTTGCCCTGGTAGTGCCCGGCCAGCTGCTTCATGCCCGCCAGCGCGACGGCGGCGGCGCCTTCGATGATCCAGCGCTCGCACGCAGCGGCATCACGCATGGCCTGCCTGATCTCGTCCTCGCTGACCAGCACGGTGCGCGTCAGCAGGCGCTGGCAGATAGGCAAGGTGACCGCGTCCGTCTCCACGCCCCCGGCGGTGCCGTCGGAAAGGGTCGGCAGTTCATCCATCTCGATGATCCGGCCTTGTTCGATGGAGCGTTGCAGGGTCGGCGCGTTGGCCGGCCAGCAGCCGATGATCTGCACCGACGGCGCCAGCTTGTGCAGTGCGGTGGCGATGCCGGAGACCATTCCGCCGCCGCCCACCGCGACGAACACCGCGTCCAGGTCCGGCGCCTGCTGGAACAGTTCCATGCCGATGGTCCCCTGCCCGGCGATGACCTCCAGATCGTTGTAAGGTGAGACGAACGGCTTGTTCTGACGCCCAGCCTCTTCACGAGCCAGTTGCTCCGCCCCCAGCGAATCGACCTTCAGGACCTGCACCTGCGCCCCCAGCAGACGCATCGCCTCGATCTTGGCCGGCGAGGCTTCATCGCTGACATACACCGTCACCGGCACGTCCAGCAGTTGACCGGCCAGGGCAAGCCCTTGCCCATGATTGCCCGAGGAAGCAGCGATAACTCCCCTGCTGCGCTGCGCCTCACCCAGCAGCCGCAGCTTGTTGCTGGCACCGCGAAACTTGAACGAACCGGTCAGCTGGAAGTGTTCGCACTTGAGATGAACGTCGCAGCCGGTCATGGCCGAGAGCGCCAGGCTGCGTGCCAGCGGGGTCACCGGCACCTGCGGGCGCAGGGCCTGATGGGCCTGGAGAATGGACTGGTACAGCTGCTCAAGCGCCAGATCGTCGATAGGCATGAGGTGGAATCTCCTCGAAAAGCGACAGGCAGGCGCCGACGCCAAATGGAATAAAAATCCACCGTAGAATATTTTTCCACCAAGTACAAGCCTGGAAGCTATGCCTCCCGAGCGAGCTTCACATACTTGTAGACCGTCGCCCTGCCCATGCCGAGGATATTGGCCACGTAGTCGTATGTACCGCCGCCGCGGAAGGCACCTTCTCCGTGCAGGGCCTCGACCAGCTCGCGCTTGTGCTCCCGGCTGAGCCCCTCGAGGCTCAAGCCATGCTGCCTGAGCCAGGCATGCAGGAAGGTGTTGATGCGCTCCTGCCAGTCATCACGGAACAGCACGTCTGGCTGGGGCAGCAAGCGGCTGGCCTGGAAGAACAGGTCCAGTGCCTGCTTGGCCTGCTCCAGCACCGAGACATTGAAGTTGATGCACAGCAGCGCCTCGGGAGCACCGGCCTCATCGACCATGACACTGCTGATCGAGCGCACTTTCTGACCGTTCCAGTTGAGTTTCTCGTAGGGCCCCAACGGCGTCGTGGCGCTCAGTTCGCCCGGCAGATCCTCCAGCGCCGAGTCGTCGCCCAACTGACGCCTGGAAATATTGTTGGCGATATGCACGACCGTCTGGCTGCGCAGGTCGTGGACCACCACTTCGGCATGGGGGAACAACAGGGTCGCGACACCATCGGCCATGGCGGCGTAGTTGCTGAAGCGTGTGTTGATGGCCTTGGCAGACATCGGAACATCCTGAAAATTGGGTGTATTGCTCAAAACCTGAAAACTGGCGCAGTCCCTGTGGGAGCGGGCTTGCCCGCGAACACGGGCGTAGCCCGTGCCATACACCGCGGTGTCTGCTTCGCGGGTAAACCCGCTCCCACAGACAGGCGGCCCCCATCCCACCCCACCTCAGGGATAGCCCAGCACTTCACGCAGCTGGCGCAGGTGCTGGATGATCCACTGCTTGTCGATCGCCCCCCAGTCGCGGATACGGTAGTGCCCGGCATGGTTGCGCGCGCCGGCCTGCTGCTCGAACTCGCAGACGATATCCAGGTCGGCCAGGGCGGCGATGGTGTCCTGGGCAGTGCGTCGCGGCATGCCGGTGGCCTCCATCAGCGCTGGCACGCTGGTGGCGGTCTGGCTGTCGATCAGCCAGGCCACGTAGAGGCGGCGATAGAAGCTGCTGCGGGTCTTGCTCACTTCCGTGGTCATGGGGTGCTTGTCCCTCAGGTGTTGCCCGGCAGCTCCCGATAGGTCAGGTAGACGCGCAGGTCGAATTCCAGTTGATGGTAGTCCGGCTCCATGTGCTGGCAGAGCTGGTAGAAGGCCTTGTTGTGGTCGCGCTCCCTCAGGTGCGCCAGCTCATGCACCACGATCATGCGCAGGAACTGCGGCGCCGCCTCGCGAAACAGCGAGGCGACGCGGATTTCCTTCTTCGCCTTGAGCTTGCCGCCCTGCACCCGCGAAACCGCCGTGTTCAGGCCCAGCGCCCGGTGGGTAAGGTCCAGGCGGTTGTCGAACAGCACCTTGTCCAGCGGCGGCGCGCTGCGCAGGTACTGTTGCTTGATTTCCTGGGCATAGCCGTACAGCGCCTTGTCACTCTGCACGTCATGGCGCTCGGGGTAGCGCTGGCGCAGGTAGTCGCCCAGGCGATCGCTGGCGATCATCTGGCGCACCTGTTCCTGCAGGTGCGGCGGGTAGGCTTGCAGGTAGCGTAAGGCGGTCATGGCAGGCGTTCGGAACGGGAAGACGCGAGTTTAGCCAATCACGACGCCCATGGGAAAACCACCGGGAAGTTGCCAGCATCGCTGGCTGTCAGCGGACGGGCGACCAGGAACCCCTGCACGTAGGCGCAGCCGGCGTCCTTGAGCCATTCTGCCTGGGCCCGGGTCTCCACGCCCTCGGCAATCACGGTGATGTCGTAGGCCGCGCACAGGCCAATGACGCTGCGCACCAGGGCGATATCCGCCGCCGAGTCCGGCAGTCGCGCAACCAGATGGCGATCGAGCTTGAGGGTGTCGATAGGCAGGTCGCGCAACATGCGCAACGAGCAGTCGCCGGCACCGAAGTCGTCCAGCGCCACGCGAATACCCAGCTCGCGCAGGCGATGCACCTGCTTCACCGCCGCGTCGATGTTGTACATCAGCGACGTCTCGGCCACCTCCACCTCCAGCTGGGCAGGCTGCAGCTGGTGCTTGTCGATTACCTGGGCCAGCTCATCGACCAACCCTGGCATGGTGAACTGGGCGCGGCTCAGGCTGATGCCCAGCACCAGTTGTGAACCGAAGCGATCGCTCCAGGCATTGCGCTGGGCAGCACCCTTGCGATAGATCCAGCTGGCCAGGCGGTTGATCAGGCGCGCCTCTTCCAACAAGGGAATGAACAGCCCGGGCGGCACATCGCCGACGCTTGGATGCTTCCAGCGCAACAGCGCCTCGAAGCCACGCAACCGGCCATCGGCGAACGCCACCTGGGGCTGATAGACCAGGCTGAAATCGTTCTGCTCAATGGCCGTGCGCACGCTGTCCTCGAGCATCAACCGCGAGCGGGCACGGCCGTTGAGCTCCTGGTCGTAGAAGCGGTACTGCTGGCGGCCGGCCTGCTTGGCCGCATACATCGCGGCATCGGCCGCCCGCAGCAGGCCTTCCACGTTGGCGCCGCAGTCGGGGTAGGTGGCGATGCCGATACTGACCCCCAGGTTGACCTCCAGGCCATCCACCTGCTGGAAGCTCGACATCCGCTCCAGCAGCTTCTCGGCATAGCGCCCGGCCTGCTCGGGGTACGGCAGGCCATCGAACAGCGCGGTGAACTCGTCGCCGCCCATCCTGGCCAGCAACGCCTCGCTGCCCAGACACTCCTTGAGCTGGTCGGCCACCCAGCGCAGGACCTTGTCGCCGGCCTCGTGGCCAAGCAGGTCGTTGATCCGCTTGAAGCCGTCCAGGTCCATGTACATCAAGGCCTTGGCCTTGTCCGAGCGCTCGTTGCGCAGCAGCGCGCTCTCGGCGGCCTGGTAGAAACCACGGCGATTGAGCAGCCCGGTCAGCGGGTCGGTCACCGCCTGGTACTCGAGCTGCTGGTGCAGGCTGCGCACCACCGACATGTCCAGCACCGTCACCACCATGGCCTTCTGCTCGGCGGGCAACGGCGCGCAGGACAGCGCCACCGGTACCGGCTGGCCACCGAGGGTGCGTAGCTGGGCATCGTGCACGCGGAAGATCTGCCGGCCCAGGTAGGCCTGGTAGAAATCCGACTCGGGCCACAGGTTGGCGCAGGGCAGCTGGATCAGGTCGAGCATGTGCGCGCCCTGCAGCTTGTCCACCGGGGCATCGAGCAGGCGCGAGATCGCCGGGTTGGCGAAACCGATGCAGCCCGACTCGTCCACCACCAGGATGCCCTCGGCGGCGTTCTCCAGGATCGAGGCATTGAAGGCCCGCGCCGATTCCAGCTCGCGGGTCAACCGTTGCAGCATGCGTCGGTTGCGCTGCTGCTCCAGCAGGGCCTGGACCTTGGGCTTGAGAATCTGCGGGTCGAAGGGTTTGAACAGGTAGTCCACCGCGCCGCTGGCATAGCCTTTAAGCACTGCGGCATCGGACTGTTCGTTGGCGGTGAGGAAGATGATCGGGGTCAGCCGCGTGCGTTGGCTGCCGCGCATCAGGCGGGCCACTTCGAAGCCGTCCATCTCAGGCATCTGCACGTCGAGCAGGACCAGGTCGACTTCGTGTTCGAGCAGGGTGCTCAGGGCTTCCATCCCTGAACTGGCAGTCAATACCTGCCAATCCTGGCGGGACAACAGGGCCCGCATGCTGATGAGGTTTTCCGGATAGTCGTCTACGACCAGCAGCACCGAGCTGCTTTCCGGTGATTGTGAATAAGCGCCATCCATGCTGCTTCTCTTGGTAAGTCCAACTTCGACTTGTGATTGGATCCGATTGTTACTCTAGACTCGGCACCCGAAGACGCAATGCAGGCAGATGGCTATACGCCATCGGATTTGATGTTAGCCGACTAACGGTATAAGCGGTGGAGAGGCGACGTACGGGGCGCGCAAACCAGCGGGCACAAAAAAGCCCGCATCACTGCGGGCTCTTTCGTTGAACGGCGCCGGATCAGTTGATCTTGGCGGCCAGCTCACCCTTGGCGTAACGCTGGAACATGCCTTCCAGGGAGATCGGCTTGATCTTCGAGGCGTTGCCGGCGGTGCCGAAGGCTTCGTAGCGAGCGATGCACACGTCGCGCATGGCCTTCACGGTCTCGGCGAAGAACTTGCGTGGGTCGAACTCGCTCGGGTGCTGGGCCATGTAGCGGCGGATGGCACCGGTGGAGGCCAGGCGCAGGTCGGTGTCGATGTTGACCTTGCGCACGCCGTACTTGATGCCTTCGACGATCTCTTCGACCGGCACGCCGTAGGTCTCTTTGATCTGGCCGCCGTACTCGTTGATGATCGCCAGCCAGTCCTGCGGCACCGAGGAGGAACCGTGCATCACCAGGTGGGTGTTGGGGATGCGCTTGTGGATTTCCTTGATGCGGTCGATCGCCAGGATGTCACCGGTTGGCGGCTTGGTGAACTTGTAGGCGCCGTGGCTGGTGCCGATGGCGATGGCCAGGGCATCGACCTGGGTCTTCTTGACGAAGTCGGCGGCCTCTTCCGGGTCGGTCAGCATCTGGCTGTGGTCCAGGATGCCTTCGGCGCCGACGCCGTCTTCCTCGCCGGCCTGGCCGGTTTCCAGGCTGCCCAGGCAGCCCAGCTCACCTTCCACCGACACGCCGCAGGCGTGGGCGAACGCCACGGTCTGCTGGGTGACGCGGACGTTGTAGTCGTAGTCGGACGGGGTCTTGCCGTCTTCCTTCAGCGAGCCGTCCATCATCACCGAGCTGAAGCCCAGCTGGATCGAGCGCTGGCACACGTCAGGGCTGGTGCCGTGGTCCTGGTGCATGCACACCGGGATGTGCGGGAACTCTTCGATGGCGGCCAGGATCAGGTGGCGCAGGAACGGGGCACCCGCGTACTTGCGGGCGCCGGCCGAGGCCTGGACGATGACCGGAGAGTCGGTGGCGTCGGCGGCTTCCATGATCGCGCGCATCTGCTCGAGGTTGTTGACGTTGAAAGCCGGAACGCCGTAGCCGAACTCGGCGGCGTGGTCCAGCATCTGGCGCATGCTAATGAGTGCCATTGTGTATCTCTCTCCCGACAAGCGTCGTTTGTTTCATGCAAGCCTGCCGCAGGGGCGGTTGCTGTTCAAGTAGTGTGGGCCATCTACGTGGCCCGGCCAGTCACGGTGCCTTGCAGCCCCGCCCAATCAGATCGTTGGTCGCCACCCAGTACACCAGGCCTTCTTCACCTTTGGTGTGGAAGGCCAGCATGCCATCGCTGTACAGCGCGCCGGAGGCACCCGGCTCGGCCTTGAGCCGATGGACCTGGTCGCCGCCGCCAAGGCGGACATCGACCGCGTCCTGCTTCGCGTCGGCGAAACGCCACAGCACTTCGGCCTGGCTGTCGCAGACCCAGCGGGTCCAGTTGTCCGCCGGGGCGGGTTGGGCCGGCTGCAACAGCGAGCAGCCTGCCAGGGTCGCCAGGGCCAATGCGGCCAGAAGCGCTTTCATCAAACATCCTCGTTACGGGAACGCTGTACCGGCCTCATCGCGGGGCAAGCCCGCTCCCACGATGAGTGCGTGGGAGCGGGCTTGCCCCGCGATGAGGCCGCAACGACAGCCCCAATGTCCAAGACCACGAAATCCGGCTCAGGTTGCCAGCCACCCGATCAAGGGCAACCCGGGGCCTTGCGCTGGTGTTCGTCGTCGTACTTTTCCAGGCCGTCCGGGCCCAGGCGCTTATTGATCACCGGTGCCGTCTCCGCCTGCCACTGGGACTGGTAGCAACCGCCCTTGGGCGGCTGCGCCGGATCGGCCTCGCTGCCCTTGTTGCTGGAGCAGGCGCCCAGCAACAAGGCCACGATCATCACAGGCAATTGCTTGACCATCAGGTCGCTCCCTTTGCCAGGCGCCTTCACGCTCAGGCCTTGGCCCGCTCTTCCAGGATTGCCACGGCAGGCAGGACCTTGCCCTCGACGAACTCGAGGAACGCGCCGCCACCGGTAGAAATGTAGGAGATATCGGCCCCCACGCCATACTTGTCGATGGCCGCCAGGGTGTCGCCGCCACCGGCAATGGAGAACGCGGCGCTGTCGGCGATGGCCTTGGCCAGGACCTTGGTGCCGTTGCCGAACTGGTCGAACTCGAACACACCGACCGGACCGTTCCACAGGATAGTCTTCGAGGTCTTCAGCAACTCGGCGAACCGCTCGGCGGTCTTCGGGCCGATGTCCAGGATCATGTCGTCGGCGGCCACGTCGGCGATCGCCTTGACGGTGGCTTCGGCGCTCTCGGCGAATTCCTTGGCGACCACCACGTCCACCGGCAGCGGTACGCTGACCTTGGCGGCGATGGCCTTGGCGGTCTCGACCAGGTCAGGCTCGTACAGCGACTTGCCGACCGGGTGACCGGCGGCGGCCAGGAAGGTGTTGGCGATGCCGCCACCGACGATCAGCTGGTCGCACACGGTGCTCAGGCTGTTCAGCACGTCCAGCTTGGTCGACACCTTGGAACCGGCGACGATGGCGGCCATCGGTTTGGCCGGGGCCTTCAGGGCCTTGCCCAGGGCGTCCAGCTCGGCAGCCAGCAGCGGGCCTGCGGCGGCGACCTTGGCGAACTTGGCAACACCGTGGGTGGAGCCCTCGGCGCGGTGGGCGGTACCGAAGGCGTCCATGACGAACACGTCGCACAGGGCGGCGTACTTCTGCGCCAACTCGTCGGCGTTCTTCTTCTCGCCCTTGTTGAAGCGCACGTTTTCGAACAGCACCAGGTCACCGGCCTGAACCTGAACGCCGTCGAGGTAATCGGCGACCAGCGGCACGTCGCGGCCCAGGGCCTTGCTCAGGTAGTCGGCAACCGGCTTGAGGCTGTTCTCGGCAGAGAACTCGCCTTCGGTCGGGCGGCCCAGGTGCGAGCAGACCATCACCGCCGCGCCCTTCTCCAGGGCCAGCTTGATGGTCGGCAGCGCTGCCAGGATACGCGCGTCGCTGGCCACCACACCGTCCTTCACAGGGACGTTGAGGTCTTCGCGGATCAGTACGCGCTTACCTTGCAGGTCGAGGTCGGTCATCTTCAACACGGTCATGAATGCAGTCCTTCAGGGCTGTTTGCTGCGGGTTGGGTGAACGACGTGCAGATAGTGTTCGGCAACGTCGAGCATACGGTTGGCAAACCCCCATTCGTTGTCGAACCAGGCCAGCAGGTTCACCAGGCGGGGGCCTGAGACGCGGGTCTGGCTGGCATCGACGATGGCCGAATGCGGGTCATGGTTGAAATCACAGCTGGCGTGGGGCAGCTCGGTGTAGGCCAGCAAGCCTTTCAGCGGGCCGTCCAGGGCGGCCTCGCGCAGCACCCGGTTGACTTCCTCGGTGCTGGTATCGCGGGAAGTCTGCAGGGTGATGTCCAGGCACGAGACGTTGACGGTCGGCACGCGTACCGCTTTGGCCTGGATTCGCCCGGCAAGTTCCGGCAGCAGGCGTTCGATACCCCGGGCCAGGCCCGTGGACACCGGAATCACCGACTGGAACGCCGAACGGGTGCGGCGCAGGTCTTCGTGATGGTAGGCGTCGATCACCGGCTGGTCGTTCATCGCCGAGTGGATGGTGGTGATCTGCACGTATTCGATGCCGAAGGCCTGGTCCAGCACCCGCAGCAGCGGCACGCCGCAGTTGGTGGTGCAGGAGGCGTTGGACACCAGCAGTTCGCTGCCGGTCAGGCAATCCTGGTTGACGCCGTAGACCACCGTGGCGTCGATGTCCGCCTCGCTGGCCATGGGCTGGGAAAACAGTACCCGCGGCGCGCCGGCATCGAGGAAGCGCTGGCCGTCGGCACGGGTGTGGTAGGCACCGGAGCATTCCAGCACCAGGTCGATGTCCAGGGCGGCCCAGTCGATGCCTTCCGGGGTGGCGCTGCGCAGCACCTTCACGCAGTCGCCATTGATATGCAGACAGTCGCCGTCGACCTTCACCTCGCCGGGGAAACGCCCGTGGGTGGAGTCGAAGCGTGTCAGGTATTCCAGACTAGCCTGGTCGGCCAGGTCGTTCAGCGCGACGATCTCGAAACCGGCCTTCGCCCCCCGCTCGAACAGTGCGCGCAGGACACAGCGGCCGATGCGGCCGTAACCGTTGAGTGCAACTTTGTAGGGACGCGGGTGGGGCATTCGATACTCACGGGACAAGTGCGTTGAACGACCATCGCGGGGCAAGCCCGCTCCCACAGGGGACTGCAAAGACCCTGTGGGAGCGGGCTTGCCCCGCGATCAGACGGGAGGCACAGGGCCTCCCAGGTGCATCAGTCTTCCAGCAGCTCTTCGGCGGTGCCCAGGATGTTGTCCAGGGTGAAGCCGAACTCCTCGAACAGCGCGCTGGCCGGGGCCGACTCGCCGTAGGTGGTCATGCCGATCACGCGGCCTTCGAGGCCGACGTACTTGTACCAGAAGTCGGCGTGAGCGGCTTCGATGGCGATACGCGCGCCAACTTCCAGCGGCAGTACCGACTGCTTGTAGGCTGCGTCCTGGGCGTCGAACACGCTGGTGCTAGGCATCGAAACGACGCGGACCTTGCGGCCTTCGGCGGTCAGCTTGTCGAAGGCTTGAACGGCCAGGCCCACTTCGGAACCGGTGGCGATCAGGATCAGCTCAGGCTCGCCGGCGCAGTCCTTGAGCACGTAACCGCCACGGGCGATATCGGCGATCTGCTGGGCGTCGCGGGTCTGGTGCTGCAGGTTCTGGCGCGAGAAGATCAGCGCCGACGGGCCGTCCTTGCGCTCCAGGGCGGCTTTCCAGGACACGGCGGATTCCACCGCGTCGGCCGGACGCCAGGTGTCCAGGTTCGGCGTGCTGCGCAGGCTGGTCAGCTGCTCGATCGGCTGGTGGGTCGGACCGTCTTCGCCCAGGCCGATGGAGTCGTGGGTGTAGACGTGGATCACGCGCTGCTTCATCAGCGCGGACATGCGCACGGCGTTGCGGGCGTATTCCATGAACATCAGGAAGGTGGCGCCGTAAGGCACCAGGCCGCCGTGCAGAGCGACGCCGTTCATGATGGCGGTCATGCCGAACTCGCGCACGCCGTAGAACACGTAGTTGCCGCTGGCATCGTTGGCTTCGACGCCCTTGCAGCCTTTCCACAGGGTCAGGTTGGAGCCGGCGAGGTCGGCGGAACCGCCAAGGAACTCGGGCAGCAGCGGGCCGAAGGCGTTCAGGGTGTTCTGGCTGGCCTTGCGGCTGGCGATGGTCTCGCCCTTTGCAGCAACTTCGTTGATGTAGGCCTGGGCCTTCTCGGAGAAGTCGGCCGGCAGGTCGCCGGCGGCGCGGCGCTTGAACTCGGCAGCCAGCTCAGGATAGGCCTTGGCGTAGGCGTCGAAGCGCTGGTTCCACTCGGCTTCGACCTTGGCGCCAGCTTCCTTGGCATCCCACTCGGCCTTGATGTCGGCCGGGATTTCGAACGGGCCGTGGTTCCAGTTCAGTTCCTTGCGGGCCAGGGCGATTTCGTCGTTGCCCAGCGGTGCGCCGTGGCAGTCTTCCTTGCCCTGCTTGTTCGGCGAGCCGAAGCCGATGATGGTCTTGCAGCAGATCAGGGTCGGACGGTCGCTCTTGCGCGCGGTCTCGATGGCGGTCTTGATCTCGTCGGCGTCGTGGCCGTTGACGTTGCGGATCACCAGCCAGTTGTAGGCCTCGAAGCGCGCCGGGGTGTTGTCGGTGAACCAGCCGTGGACTTCGCCGTCGATGGAGATGCCGTTGTCGTCGTAGAAGGCAACCAGCTTGTTCAGGCCCAGGGTGCCGGCCAGCGAGGCGACTTCATGGGAGATGCCTTCCATCATGCAGCCGTCGCCGAGGAACACGTAGGTGTTGTGGTCGACGATGTCGTGGCCTTCACGGTTGAACTGGGCACCCAGCACTTTTTCCGCCAGGGCGAAGCCCACGGCGTTGGCCAGGCCTTGGCCCAGCGGGCCGGTGGTGGTCTCGACGCCCGGGGTGTAACCGAACTCCGGGTGGCCCGGGGTGCGGCTGTGCAGCTGGCGGAAGGCCTTGAGGTCATCGATGGTGACGTCGTAGCCGGTCAGGTGCAGCAGCGAGTAGATCAGCATCGAGCCGTGGCCGTTGGACAGCACGAAGCGGTCGCGGTCGGCAAAGCTTGGGTTGCTCGGGTTGTGCTTCAGGTAGTCGCGCCAAAGCACTTCGGCGATATCCGCCATACCCATGGGGGCACCTGGGTGGCCGCTGTTGGCCTTTTGCACGGCATCCATGCTGAGGGCACGAATGGCGTTGGCACGTTCACGACGGCTGGGCATCGCTGAGTCTCCTGGGGCTTGAAATAGGTGGTGAAGCGAAAAAAGGCGGCCATTTTCGCCCACAGGGGGGGCCGGGGGCAATGACGTATGGTCGCAGTCGGGCTTTTTTCCTGTGATTGGCGGGGAAAAGAGTAAAAAAGCGGGGTCGTGGGAGCGGGCTTGCCCCGCGATTGCGTCAGATTGGACGAAGGAAGTACCAGGGCGAGCGCTATCGCGGGGCAAGCCCGCTCCCACGATCAGCCCCACGAGGCCATCGGTCAGGCAATATCAAAACTTTTTGATATTGCTATTGCGACGACAGCATCCCCTGTCTAGACTCCCGCCCCATGAACCTCAATGCGCCCATCACCCCACAACGCAGCGACGAGCTGGCCGCCCTGTGCAAGGCCGGCGGCGACCCCCTGCGCCTGAACGTGCTGCGCGCATTGGCCAACGATTCGTTCGGCGTGCTGGAACTGGCGCAGATCTTCGACATCGGCCAGTCGGGCATGAGCCATCACCTGAAGGTGCTGGCCCAGGCCGAGCTGGTGGCGACCCGCCGCGAAGGCAATGCGATCTTCTACCGTCGCGCCCTACCCGACAGCCAGCGCCTGGGCGGTCGCCTGCATTCGGCATTGCTCGACGAGGTCGACGACCTCGCCCTGCCTCAAGAAGTGCAGGCCCGAATCGCCCAGGTCCAGCAGCGCCGCGCAGCCACCAGCCAGGATTTCTTCCTGCGCGTGGAAGAGAAGTTCCGTGCCCAGCAGGACCTAATCGCCGGCCTGCCACAGTACCGCGAAAGCCTGCTGGCGCTGCTCGACAAGCTGAGCTTCGAGGCCGGTGCCAGCGCCCTGGAGGTCGGCCCCGGCGACGGCGGTTTCCTGCCCGACCTGGCCAGGCGCTTCGAGCAGGTCACGGCCATGGACAACAGCCCGACCATGCTCGAGCTGGCCCGCCAGGTCTGCGAGCGCAACGAATTGAGTAACGTAAACCTGCAGTTGGCCGATGCACTGGGTGCAACGGATGTGGAAGCCGACTGCGTTGTGCTGAACATGGTCCTGCACCATTTCAGCGATCCGGCCCAGGCCCTGCGCCTGCTGGCCAGACGGGTGAAGGCGGGCGGCAGCCTGCTGGTCACCGAACTGTGCAGCCATGACCAGGGGTGGGCGCGCGAAGCCTGCGGCGACCTGTGGCTTGGCTTCGAGCAGGACGACCTGGCCCGTTGGGCCAACGCGGCAGGGCTGGCCCCCGGGGACAGCCTCTACGTGGGCTTGCGTAACGGTTTCCAGATCCAGGTCCGGCACTTCCAGCGGACCACTGGCGACATACAACATCGGTAAATTTCAGGAACCCATCGAGATGAGCGAATACTCCCTTTTCACTTCCGAGTCCGTGTCCGAAGGGCATCCGGACAAGATCGCCGACCAGATCTCCGACGCGGTGCTGGACGCCATCATCGCCCAGGACAAGTACGCCCGCGTGGCCTGCGAGACCCTGGTCAAGACCGGTGTCGCCATCATCGCCGGTGAAGTCACCACCTCGGCCTGGGTCGACCTGGAAGAGCTGGTGCGTAAAGTGATCATCGACATCGGCTACAACAGCTCCGATGTCGGCTTCGACGGCGCCACCTGCGCCGTGATGAACATCATCGGCAAGCAGTCGGTGGATATCGCCCAGGGCGTCGATCGCTCGCGCCCGGAAGACCAGGGTGCCGGCGACCAGGGCCTGATGTTCGGCTACGCCAGCAACGAAACCGACGTGCTGATGCCGGCGCCGATCTGCTTCTCGCACCGCCTGGTCGAGCGCCAGGCCGAAGCGCGCAAGTCCAAGCTGCTGCCATGGCTGCGCCCGGACGCCAAGTCCCAGGTCACCTGCCGCTATGAAAACGGCAAGGTCGTAGGCATCGACGCCGTCGTCCTGTCGACCCAGCACAATCCTGAAGTGTCGCAGAAAGACCTGCAGGAAGCGGTGATGGAGCTGATCGTCAAGCACACCCTGCCGGCCGAGCTGCTGCACAAGGACACCCAGTACCACATCAACCCGACCGGCAACTTCATCATCGGTGGCCCGGTGGGCGACTGCGGCCTGACCGGCCGCAAGATCATCGTCGACAGCTACGGCGGCATGGCCCGCCACGGCGGTGGCGCGTTCTCCGGCAAGGACCCGTCCAAGGTCGACCGTTCGGCCGCCTACGCCGGCCGCTACGTGGCCAAGAACATCGTTGCCGCGGGCCTCGCCGAACGCTGCGAGATCCAGGTGTCCTATGCCATCGGCGTAGCCCAGCCGACCTCCATCTCGATCAACACCTTCGGTACCGGCAAGGTCTCCGACGACAAGATCGTGCAGCTGGTGCGCGAGTGCTTCGACCTGCGTCCGTACGCCATCACCACCATGCTCGACCTGCTGCATCCGATGTACCAGGAAACCGCCGCCTACGGTCACTTCGGCCGTACGCCGCAGCAGAAGACCGTCGGTGACGACACCTTCACCACCTTCACCTGGGAGCGCACCGACCGCGCCGCCGCCCTGCGCGACGCCGCTGGCCTGTAAGCCTCCTACAGCAGTAACGGAAAGCCCCTGCCGAGCAATCGGCAGGGGCTTTTTCGTGACATATCGGCTGACAAATCACCGCCGCTGCCAACGCCGCCGCCCGCCTAGCCTGAGAACTCCTTCCCACCTTGCAAGGAGGCCGGCCATGCCATTGCTGCTGATATTCATAGCGCTGCTGTTGCACCACTGCGTCGCCCAGGCAAGTGCGTGCCCAGCCTGGGACACCGCGCAGGCTGAAGCCGAGGTCGCACGGCTGCGCGCCACCCTCGCCCACTGGGACGACCAGTACCATCGCCTGGGTATCGCCCTGGTGGCCGACGAACTCTACGATCAAAGCCGCCAGCACCTGCTGGAACTTCAAGCCTGCTTTGGCCTTTCCCACGACGAAGCGCCGCTGGCGAGCGCCCGCGGCACTATCCCTCACCCCATCCCCCACACCGGTGTCGACAAGCTTGCCGACGAGCAGGCCGTAGCCCGATGGCTGCAGGGCAAACGCGACGTCTGGATGCAGCCGAAGGTCGACGGCGTCGCAGTGTCGCTGATCTATCGCCAGGGACAACTGACGGGTCTGCTCAGCCGTGGCGATGGCACGCAGGGGCACGACTGGAGCCGGCACATCCCCATGCTGAGCGGCATCGCGCGGCAACTTTCCCAACCGCTGGACGCGGTGTTCCAGGGCGAACTGTACTGGCGCCTGGACGACCATGTGCAGGCCGAGGCAGGCAGTGCCAATGCACGCGGCACCGTCGCCGGGCTGCTGGCACGCAAACGGATGACCGAGGAACAAGGCGAGGGCATCGGACTCTTCGTCTGGGACTGGCCGCACGGCCCGGATAACCAGGCCGAGCGCCTGGCACGCCTGGCAGTGCTTGGCTTCCCCGACAGCCAGCGTTTGAGCGTGACCATCGAGGGCGTTGCCGAGGCGACGCGCTGGCGTCAGCACTGGTACCGCTCGCCCCTGCCCTTCGCCAGCGACGGCGTGATCCTGCGCCAGGACAGTCGCCCCCCGGCACAGCGCTGGCGCGCCCAGGCACCCTACTGGATCGCTGCCTGGAAGTATCCGTTCGCCCAGGCGCTGGCGCAGGTCAGGGATGTGCAGTTCCGAATCGGCCGTACCGGGCGCATCACGCCCTTGCTGCTGTTACAACCGGTGACCCTGGACAACCGCCGGATCAGCCAGCTCAGTCTCGGCTCGCTGGCGCGCTGGAAACAGCTGGACATTCGCCCTGGTGACCAGATAGCGGTCAGCCTGGCCGGCCTGACCATTCCACGTCTGGAAAGCGTGGTGCATCGTGCCGCGCGACGCCCCATCGTGCAGGCTCCGGATCCGGCGACCTATCACGCTCTCAGTTGCTGGCAGGCCGACAAGGACTGCCAGCAGCAGTTCCTTGCCCGCCTGGCCTGGCTGGGCGGCAAGCAGGGCCTCGACCTGCCAGGCCTGGGAGCCGAAACCTGGAAGCACCTCGTCGAGAGTGGCCATATCGTGCAACTGACTGATTGGCTGATCCTCGAACAGGACCAATTGCTCAAGGTACCTGGGATCGCCCAGGCTCGAGCCAGGCAATTGCAGACTGCTTTCGCCCAGGCCCGCCGCCAGCCTTTCCAGCGTTGGCTACGAGGCCTCGGCGTACCCGCACCGTCCAGCCTGCAAATGGGCCCCGACTGGCACACACTGGCATCCAGAAACATCGAGCAATGGCTTGCCGAACCTGGCGTCGGGCCTGGTCGAGCAGAGCAATTGCAGGCTTTTTTCGCCCACGAGCGGGTCCAGGAGCTGGCCCGAAACCTGCGCGCCCATGCAATCGAGGGTTTCTAATTTGCGCGGATCAGGGCAGCATTTCGCTTTCTGCTGCCCAGCCTCGAATGGAGCCCCCGATGAAACTGCTTTCGTCCCTCGCCCTGTCTACCCTGCTCGGCTTCGTCGCCAGCCCGCTGCTGGCCGCCGAAGAGCAGCCGGGCCTGACCGGTTGCGCGGCCAAGCGTCAGGCCATCAGCGAACAGATCGAACAAGCCCGCGCCCATGGCAACAGCGACCAGCAGGCGGGGCTGGAAAAGGCCTTGAGCGAAGTCACCGAACACTGCACCGATGCTGGCCTGCGCAAGGAGCGCGAGCAGAAGGTGCTCGACGCTCGCCATGAGGTGAACCAGCGCACCAAGGATCTGGACAAGGCCATGAAGAAGGGCGACGCGGAAAAGATCAACAAGCGCAAGGACAAGCTGGCCGAGGCGAAGAAGGAGCTGCAGGAGGCCGTGGACGAGCTCGAACGCTAGCCGACCGGTCTTATGTGTACGAACCGTGGGAGCGGGCCTGCCCCGCGATGACGTCAGCCCAGGCAACGTCACTGGCCGATCCGACGCCATCGCGGGGCAAGCCCGCTCCCACGCGCCCGCACCCACAACGGCCCACTCGCTCAGTGATTGCGAAACTCGCTATGACAGGCCTTGCACGCCGCCTCGACCTTGTCCATCGGCGCCTTCACCTGCGCCGCATCCAGCGGCTGGGCACGGGTCACCGCGACCAACTCGCCGGTGACGCCCTCCAGTTGCCGGGCCAGGTCCTGGAACCGCGCCTGGCGCTCCCAGACCTCGGCCCGCGCGCTGCTATCACCCTCGTCGCGCACCTGCGGGAAGTGCTGCCACGGTGCGTGGGCCAGGCTGTCCAGCTTCGCCGCGCCATCGGCGAACTTCACGCCGTCGAAGGGCAAGCGCCCGCGCAGCATGCCGCCCATGTCTTCGCTGGTCTTGAGCATCTGCTTGAAGATCGCCTTGCGCTGGCCCAGCGGCGAGTTGGGATCAACGCCGTCACAGGCACTCAGGGCAAGGGCGGCGAGCAGTACTACGGTCAATCGCTTGAACATCACGGTCTCTTCGGCCAGGAAAACGGGCGGCCAGTATCGCCGCCTCGCGGGCAAAGACCAATAGCCACACAGAAAACAGGGGTGAATCTTCATGCTTCGCCCCCTACAGGATCGATGACATGAAATCTGCATTGCGCCATCTCGCCTGGGCACTGCCCGCCCTGGCGCTCCTGGCCGGCTGCAACGGCGGCGATAGCGCCAAGCCCGAACCCCACGCCATTGCCACCTACGTGCCAGCCACCTTCAAGGACCTGCCCCAGGTCAGCGACGACGACCTGCTGGCGGGCTTCTACGCCTGGCGCAGCGGTTGCGAGAAGCTCAAGCGCGACCCGGTGTGGGCCGCCACCTGCGAGGCGGCGGGTTCGGCCACGGCCAGCGCCGGACAAGTACGCACCTTCCTCGAACAGAACCTCCAGGTCTATGGCCTGCGCTCGGCGCAGAACAGCGCCAACGGCCTGATCACCGGCTACTACGAGCCGGTCTACCCCGGCAGCCTGGCTCGCACCGACAGCGCTCACGTCCCGGTGTATGGCGTGCCCGAGGACATGATCGTGGTCGACCTGGCCAGCGTGTACCCCGAGCTCAAGGGCAAGCGCCTGCGCGGGCGCCTCGACGGGCGGGTGCTCAAGCCCTACGACACCGCCGAGGTGATCAACCGCGACGGCGCCAAGGCGCCGGTGCTGGCCTGGCTGACCGACCCGATGGACCTGCAGTTCCTGCAGATACAGGGCTCGGGCCGTATCCAGCTGGAGAACGGCCGCCAGCTGCGCCTGGGCTACGCCGACCAGAACGGCCACCCGTACCGCCCGATCGGCCGCTGGCTGGTGGAGCAGGGGCAGCTGCCGAAGGAAGAGGTGACCATGGGCAGCATCCACGCCTGGGCTCAGGCCAACCCGCAACGTGTGCCCGAGCTGCTGGCGAGCAATCCGAGCTACGTGTTCTTCAGTACCCGCCCGGACAGCAACGAGGGGCCGCGCGGCTCGCTCAACGTGCCGCTGACCGCGGGCTACAGCGTGGCGATCGACCGCAAGGTGATCCCCCTGGGCAGCCTGCTCTGGCTGGCCACCACCCGCCCGGACGGCAGCCCGGTGGTGCGCCCGGTCGGCGCCCAGGACACCGGTGGCGCCATCACCGGCGAAGTGCGCGCGGACCTGTTCTGGGGCACCGGCCCCGAGGCCGGCGAGCTGGCGGGGAACATGAAGCAGCAGGGGCAGATCTGGATGCTGTGGCCCAAGGGGCAGCCTTTGCCCGAAGTGCCGAAAGTACCCTGACAGGCGCTATCGCGGGGCAAGCCCGCTCCCACGATGATTGCGTGGGAGCGGGCTTGCCCCGCGATGCATTCAAATCGATACGACGAAGAACGACACGATCAGCGCCATCCCGACGAACCACACCAGCGACCGTAGCACCGCCCAGTCCGCCAGGTAGCAGATGATGTAGAGCAGCCGGCTGGTGATGTACACCACCCCCAACACATCCTGGGTCACTTGTTCGGCATTGCCGACGATGTCGGCCACCAGAACCGCCGCGGCAAACGCAGGGAACGCCTCGTAGCCATTCAATTGGGCAGCATGGGCACGCCGTGGCAGCCCTTCGAGCTTGTCCAGAAACGCACGCGGGTCGTGATTGGCGCGCAGGCCGAAATACCCGCTGCTGAGCTTGGCGATCAATGCGCACAACGGCGGCAGGACCAGCGCAACGAGAATGCACCACAGGGCAACGGTCATCTACAGGACTCCTTGTTCACAGAGGATCGGTTCACAGTTTCATCACCAGCATGCCGGCCAGGACCAGCCCGCAAGCTAGGAGTCTCGGTCCGCCAAAAGGTTCTTTGAGGTAGCGCATGCCCAGCAACACCACCAGGATCACGCTCAGTTCGCGCAGCGCCGCGGCCTCCGCCACCGAGCCCAGGTGCATGGCCCACAGCACCAGAGCGTAGCTCAGCAGCACGCACACCCCCACCGCCAGCCCCAGCCGCCACTGGGTGCGCCAGAACAGCGCGAACTGCGGGCTGCGGGCAACGCCGGCCAGCAGCGGGAATGGCCAGGCACTGAGCAGGGTCAGCCATACCAGGTAGTCCATGGGCTTGCCCCAAAGGCGCACGGCCTGGCCGTCGAACCAGGTGTAGCAGCCGATGCACAGGCCGATCAGCGCCACCACCGGCAGCATCGACCAGGGCAGGCGATCACCGCCACCGCCCTGCCACAACAGGCAGGCCATGCCGCAGGGGATCAGCAGGATACCGATGATCTGCTGCTGGCTGAGCGACTCACCGGCAAAAACCAGGGTCAGTCCGAGCACGACCAAGGGCGACAAACCACGCATCAACGGATAGACCAGCCCCAGATCGCCAACACGATAGGCTTTGATCAGCAGGTAACGGTAGAGCTGCTCGGCCAGCGCCGATGCCAGCAGCCAGGGCCAGATGCCGGCCGGGGGAAACTCGACGAACGCCACCGCCAGAACGGCGAAGACCAGTGCCACCAGGTCCATGCTGGCGATCACCAGAAGGCGTTCGCCGCTGAACTTGATGAGGGTGTTCCAGGTCGCGTGGAGCAGGGCTGCGACCAGTACCAGGGAGGTTGCCAACACGCGGGATTCCTTGCGCAAAGACCAGGCGACACCTCGCACTATAACGGTTTGCTGTTGCTTGTAGGCATCGTGGGAGCGCCTGCCGTCCGACTTGAGGAACGATTCCGACAAAACCGGTCATAAGGTGTGTCCCGAACCCCGCGCCAGGTCATCAAAGAACTGCCCGAGTCACTCGGGAAACGACTTGGAAGCCACTGTTACAGGATTCGGGATGCTTGAATTAGTTGCCGCGTTTATCTGCCTCACCACCCTCCTCACCTATGTGAACTACCGTTTTATCGGCCTGCCGCCGGCCATCGGCGTGATGGTCACCGCACTGCTGTTCTCCCTGATGCTGCAGGGCCTGAGCCTGATCGGCTTCCCTGGCCTGGAAGAGCGCGTCGAAGGCCTGATGAACCAGATCGACTTCAACGACCTGCTGATGCACTGGATGCTGTCGTTCCTGCTGTTCGCCGGCGCCCTGCACGTCAACCTCGCCGACCTGCGCAGCTACCGCTGGCCGATCGGCCTCTTGGCCACGATCGGGGTGCTGATCGCCACCGTGGTGATCGGCTACCTGGCGCACTGGGTGTTCGCCCTGTTCGGCTGGAACGTGCCGCTGATCTACTGCCTGCTGTTCGGCGCGCTGATCTCGCCGACCGACCCGATCGCCGTGCTCGGCGCGTTGCGTACCGCCAACGCCTCCAAGCCGCTGAAGACCACCATCGTCGGCGAGTCGCTGTTCAACGACGGCACCGCGGTGGTGGTGTTCACCGTGCTGCTGGGCATCATCCAGCTGGGCGAGACGCCGAGCGTCACCGACACCGCCATCCTCTTCGCCCGCGAAGCCATCGGCGGGATCGCCTTCGGTGGCCTGATCGGCTATGCCACCTATCGCATGATCAAGAGCGTCGAGCAGTATCAGGTCGAGGTCATGCTGACCCTGGCGCTGGTGATCGGCGGCTCGGCCATGTGCTACGAGTTGCATGTGTCGGCGCCGATCGCCATGGTGGTGGCCGGCCTGATCATCGGCAACCTGGGGCGCAACCTGGCGATGAACGACATGACCCGCCGCTACATGGACGGTTTCTGGGAACTGATCGACGACATGCTCAACGCCCTGCTGTTCGCCCTGATCGGCCTGGAGCTGTTGCTGCTGCCGTTCAACTGGCTGCACCTGGCGGCCGGTGGCGTGCTGGCGGTGGCGGTGCTGGCCTCGCGCCTGCTGACCGTGGCGCCGGCCATCGTCTTGCTGCGCCGCTGGCGGACCGTGCCCCAGGGCACCATCCGCGTGCTGACCTGGGGAGGCCTGCGTGGTGGCGTGTCGGTGGCACTGGCGCTGTCGCTGCCACAGGGCGATGAGCGTGACCTGCTGCTGTCGATCACCTACATCGTGGTGCTGTCGTCGATCCTGGTGCAGGGTCTGACGGTCGGCAAGGTGGTGCGCAAGGTCAGCACACAGCCCGAGTAATCGCGTGGGAGCGGCGGTGCGCCGCTCCCACGAACGCTCCAGCCCGTA
>NZ_JABWRI010000038.1:0-53050 GCF_014268865.1 Pseudomonas sp. BW16M2
TGTGAGAGTAGGTCATCGTCAAGATTCATTTCGCAAAACCCCTATCTGCGCGAGCAGGTAGGGGTTTTGTCTTTTCCACCCTGGTAAAGAAATCTGGCGTGGGAGCGGGCTTGCCCCGCGATGGCGCATGCCCGGATAACCTCACGGCCTGATCTGGCCTTATCGCGGGGCCAGCCCGCTCCCACGGTGGTCCTCGACCGCGTCGGCTGTGGGTCCGGCGGTAGCCCTTTTCCTATGCAAGCCCGCGGGGCGTGGCTATCATGCCAGCCTTATTCCAAGTCGAGACTGGCATGCTGAAGTTGTTGAATCTCCTCAAGGATGGCCGGTTCCATTCCGGAGAAGCCCTGGGGGCCGCCCTCGGGGTAAGCCGCAGCGCCGTCTGGAAGCAGCTGCAGCACCTTGAGAGCGAACTGAACCTGACCATTCACAAGGTCCGCGGCCGTGGCTATCAGCTGGCAGCGCCGCTGAACCTGCTTGAATCGCAGGCGATCGCCGGGTTCTCGGAGGGTGAGCCGTGGCCGGCCTTCATTCACGACACCATCGACTCCACCAATGCCGAGGGCTTGAGGCTTGCCGCCCAAGGGCAGGCCGCGCCGTTCCTGGTGTTGGCCGAGCGCCAGAGTGCCGGGCGTGGGCGTCGAGGCCGCCAATGGGTCAGTCCGTTCGCCGAAAACCTTTATTACAGCCTGGTGCTGCGCATCGATGGCGGCATGCGCCAGCTCGAGGGCTTGAGCCTGGTGGTTGGCCTGGCGGTCATGAGCACGCTGAAGACGTTCGGTCTGAAGGATGTCGGGCTGAAATGGCCCAATGATGTCCTGGCCAGCGGGCGCAAGATCACCGGCATCCTCCTGGAGCTGGTCGGCGATCCGGCGGATGTCTGCCATGTGGTGCTGGGTATCGGTATCAACGTGAACATGCAGGGCGCGGAGCTGATCGACCAACCCTGGACGTCCATGCGCGGCGAGACCGGACAGCTGGTGGACCGTAACCGCTTGGTGGCGGAGCTCAGCCAGCAGCTGCAACACGAGCTGGCTCGTCATCGCCGCTATGGTTTCGCCGCGTTCCAGGAAGAATGGGAGCAGGCGCACCTGTGGCAGGGGCGGAAAGTCTCGCTGGTCGCCGGCACCACTCGCATCGATGGGGTGGCGTTGGGCGTGGATGGGCAGGGCGGCTTGCGCCTCGAGGTGGATGGTGTGGAAAAGAGCTTCAGCGGTGGCGAGCTCAGTCTGAGGTTGCGTGATGATTCTTGAGCTCGATTGCGGAAACAGCTTCATCAAGTGGCGCGTCATCCATGCGGCCGACGCCACCATCAACGGTGGCGGTATCGTCGATTCCGACCAGGCACTGGTTGCGGCCGTCGCGGCGCTTTCATCCCTGCGCCTGATCGGTTGCCGGATGGTCAGCGTGCGCAGTGAAGAAGAAACTTCGGCGCTGTGCGCGTTGATCCTGGCTTCGTTCGGGGTCGAAGTGAGTGTGGCCCAGCCGGTGAAGGAAATGGCCGGCGTTCGCAATGGCTACGAGGACTACCAGCGCCTGGGGATGGATCGCTGGCTCGGCGCGCTGGGCGCCTATCACCTGGCGGGTCGCGCCTGCCTGGTCATCGACTTCGGTACCGCGGCCAAGGCCGACTATGTCGCGGCCGACGGTGAGCACCTCGGCGGGTACATCTGTCCGGGCATGCCGCTGATGCGTAGCCAGTTGCGCACCCACACCCGGCGAATCCGCTATGACGATGCCTCGGCCGAGCGTGCCCTGGGCAGCCTGGCGCCGGGGCGCTCCACCGTCGAAGCGGTCGAGCGTGGTTGCGTGTTGATGCTCCAGGGCTTTGCCCGTACCCAGATCGAGCAGGCCAGGGCGCTATGGGGTGAGGATTTCACGGTCTTCCTGACCGGGGGCGATGCGCCGCTGGTGCAGGACGCCGCGCCTCAAGCGCGGATCGTGCCGGATCTGGTCTTTGTCGGCCTGGCCATGGCCTGCCCAATTGAGTCGAGGTGACTATGCGCTGGTTGTTTCTGCTGTTGGTTGTGCTCAACGTCGTTTATTACGTATGGCATCAGCAGGAAGCTCCGCTTAAGGTCAAGGAAGTCGCCCCGTTATCGTTATACAAAGGCTCCCAGCAGGAAATACGCTTGTTGCGCGAGACTGGGGCCGCGACACCTGCCCGGCGGCGCGACGAATGCCTGGTGGTGGGTGGGCTGGCCGCACGTGAGCAGCTCGATGCCCTGCGTCAGCGCCTGGTCAGCCTGGATATCGCCGCCCTGCCGGTGGTGGGGCAGCTGCCGGGCGCCGAGGGTTTCTGGCTCAAGGTGGCCCCTGAAAGCGAGCGTTTGCTGGACCCTGCGGTGCTCTCGACTCTTTCCAAGGATTTCAAAGACTTAAAACACAAAATTATTTTGTGCGAGGGTATTGCAACTGCTGAATAGCTTGATAGAATGGCGCCCGCTTCACAGGGAACACCACTGAGGTGGTAGAGCTGGAAGCGGTGTCAAAGCAGCTAAGTTTCAGATTTGATTGAAAAAATTTGAAAAAACGCTTGACACTAGGGCGGCAGACAAATAGAATGCCGGCCACATCTGGAGGGATTCCCGAGCGGTCAAAGGGGACGGACTGTAAATCCGTTGCGAGAGCTTCGAAGGTTCGAATCCTTCTCCCTCCACCAGTTTTAGCGAGAGCCGCAAGCTCCGCGGGTATAGTTTAGTGGTAGAACCTCAGCCTTCCAAGCTGATGATGCGGGTTCGATTCCCGCTACCCGCTCCAAGTTTGCTGTTGTTGCGCAAAGCGTTTCGCTCTTGTAGCTCAGTTGGTAGAGCACACCCTTGGTAAGGGTGAGGTCAGCGGTTCAAGTCCGCTCAAGAGCTCCATATAAACAAGGCAGATATGAAAATATCTGCCTTTGTTTTATAGGCTGTATGACAATTTCTTCTGCGGAGGACTGTATCGATGGCTAAGGAAAAGTTTGATCGTTCGCTACCTCACGTTAACGTCGGCACTATCGGCCACGTTGACCACGGTAAGACTACTCTGACTGCAGCGCTGACTCGCGTCTGCTCCGAAGTTTTCGGTTCGGCCGTCGTTGAGTTCGACAAGATCGACTCGGCTCCGGAAGAAAAAGCGCGCGGTATCACCATCAACACCGCTCACGTCGAGTACAACTCGAACATTCGTCACTACGCTCACGTTGACTGCCCAGGTCACGCTGACTACGTGAAGAACATGATCACCGGTGCTGCCCAGATGGACGGCGCGATCCTGGTTTGCTCGGCCGCCGATGGTCCGATGCCACAAACCCGTGAGCACATCCTGCTGTCTCGTCAGGTTGGCGTTCCGTACATCGTGGTCTTCCTGAACAAGGCTGACCTGGTAGACGACGCTGAGCTGCTGGAACTGGTCGAGATGGAAGTTCGCGACCTGCTGTCCACCTACGACTTCCCAGGCGACGACACTCCGATCATCATCGGTTCGGCTCGTATGGCTCTGGAAGGCAAAGACGACAACGAAATGGGTACCAGCGCTGTCAAGAAGCTGGTTGAAACTCTGGATGCCTACATCCCTGAGCCAGTTCGTGCCATCGACCAGCCGTTCCTGATGCCGATCGAAGACGTATTCTCGATCTCGGGTCGTGGTACCGTTGTTACCGGCCGTATCGAGCGTGGTATCGTCCGCGTTCAGGATCCGCTGGAAATCGTTGGTCTGCGTGACACCACCACCACCACCTGCACCGGCGTTGAGATGTTCCGCAAGCTGCTGGACGAAGGTCGTGCTGGCGAGAACTGCGGCGTCCTGCTGCGTGGTACCAAGCGTGACGACGTTGAGCGTGGCCAGGTTCTGGTCAAGCCAGGTTCGGTCAAGCCGCACACCAAGTTCACCGCAGAAGTCTACGTCCTGTCGAAGGAAGAAGGCGGCCGTCACACTCCGTTCTTCAAAGGCTACCGTCCTCAGTTCTACTTCCGTACCACTGACGTGACCGGTAACTGCGAACTGCCGGAAGGCGTTGAGATGGTAATGCCAGGTGACAACATCCAGATGACTGTCACCCTGATCAAGACCATCGCAATGGAAGACGGTCTGCGCTTCGCCATCCGTGAAGGCGGTCGTACCGTCGGCGCCGGCGTCGTAGCGAAAATTATTGAATAAGTAGTTGATTTACTTGATCAGGCCGGTATAATGGCCGGCCTGATACAGCGTTATAGGTCAGTAGCTCAATTGGCAGAGCGACGGTCTCCAAAACCGTAGGTTGGGGGTTCGATTCCCTCCTGACCTGCCATTCACCTCGGTGTGATGGCTTTCTTCTCACAGGATCCTCCTCGATGACTCCCAAAACTGAAGCCCAAGAATCGCGTTTTGATCTGTTCAAGTGGCTCGCTGTTGTCGCATTGGTAGTCGTTGGTGTCGTGGGTAATCAGTATTACTCCGCCTCGCCAATCCTGTATCGCGTACTCGTCCTGCTTGCCCTGGCTGCTGTCGCTGGCTTCGTTGCCCTGCAGACCGCCAAAGGCAAGTCGTTCTTTGCGCTGGCGAAGGAAGCTCGTACCGAGATCCGTAAAGTCGTTTGGCCGACCCGCCAAGAAACCACTCAGACCACGCTGATTGTCGTGGCTGTAGTTCTGGTCATGGCGCTGCTGCTGTGGGGTCTTGATTCCCTGCTCGGCTGGTTGGTCTCCTTGATCGTTGGCTAAGGGTGTCTCGTGGCTAAGCGTTGGTATGTTGTGCATGCTTACTCGGGTTACGAGAAGCATGTAATGCGCTCCCTGATCGAGCGCGTCAAGCTGGCTGGCATGGAAGACGAATTCGGCGAGATCCTGGTCCCGACCGAAGAAGTCGTCGAAATGCGCAACGGCCAGAAGCGCAAGAGCGAGCGCAAGTTCTTCCCTGGCTATGTATTGGTCCAGATGGAAATGAACGAAGGGACTTGGCACCTTGTCAAGGATACCCCTCGGGTCATGGGTTTCATTGGTGGTACCGCAGACAAGCCTGCGCCGATCACCGATAAAGAAGCTGAGGCCATCCTGCGTCGCGTTGCCGACGGCAGTGACAAGCCGAAGCCGAAGACGCTGTTCGAGCCTGGTGAAGTGGTTCGCGTCATTGACGGTCCGTTCGCCGACTTCAATGGCAGTGTCGAAGAAGTTAACTACGAGAAGAGTCGCCTGCAGGTTGCAGTGCTCATTTTCGGTCGCTCCACCCCGGTGGAGCTCGAGTTCAGCCAGGTCGAAAAGGTCTAGCGGAACGCAGCATCCCATACCCCGCAGCCCTATGTGCTGCGGGGTTTTGTCGTCACTGGGATAAAACGCAAGTCATACGGGGAGCCATCAGGCGTTCGTACCCGAATTTGGAGTAGCTCATGGCTAAGAAGATTCAGGCTTACATCAAGCTGCAAGTAAAGGCCGGCCAGGCCAACCCAAGCCCACCCGTTGGTCCAGCACTGGGTCAACACGGTGTGAACATCATGGAATTCTGCAAGGCCTTCAACGCCCGTACCCAGGGTCAAGAGCCAGGTCTGCCGACTCCAGTGATCATCACTGTCTACAGTGACCGTAGCTTCACCTTCGAGACCAAGAGCACCCCTGCCTCGGTTCTGCTGAAGAAAGCTGCTGGCCTGACCAGCGGTTCGGCTCGTCCGAACACTGTCAAGGTCGGTACCGTCACCCGTGCTCAGCTGGAAGAGATCGCCAAGGCCAAGCAGGCCGATCTGACCGCCGCTGACATGGACGCTGCTGTACGCACCATCGCCGGCTCCGCCCGCAGCATGGGCCTGAACGTGGAGGGTGTGTAATGGCTAAGCTGACCAAGCGCCAAAAGGCTATCGCCGAGAAAATCGAAGCAGGCAAGGCCTACAACTTCGAAGAAGCCGCAACCCTGCTGGCTTCGCTGCCGGCCGCCAAGTTCGTCGAGTCGTACGACATCGCCGTCAACCTCGGTGTAGACCCACGTAAATCCGACCAGGTCGTTCGTAGCGCTACCGTGCTGCCTCACGGCACTGGCAAGACCGTACGTGTTGCCGTCTTCACCCAGGGTCCAGCTGCTGAAGCCGCTCTGGCTGCCGGCGCTGACCGCGTAGGTATGGACGACCTGGCTGCCGAAATGAAAGGCGGCGACCTGAACTATGACGTCGTCATCGCATCGCCTGATGCCATGCGCGTTGTAGGTCAGCTGGGTCAGGTTCTGGGTCCTCGCGGCCTGATGCCTAACCCGAAAGTCGGTACCGTGACCCCAGACGTAGCCACTGCCGTGAAGAACGCCAAGGCTGGTCAGGTTCGCTACCGTACCGACAAGAACGGTATCATCCATACCTCCGTTGGCAAGATCGGCTTCGAAGCCGGCAAGCTGAAGGAAAACGTTGAAGCCCTGATCGCTGATCTGAAGCGTATCAAGCCGGCTTCCTCGAAAGGTATCTACGTCAAGCGCGTTACCCTGAGCACCACCATGGGCCCAGGTCTGATCATCGATCAGAGCTCGCTGAACGTGTAATGCTCGGCCGGTGCGGCCTTGGTCGCACCGGCTACTAAATTGGGGTCCCTGCCTGGCGGGGGCTATCCAAGACCGTAGGCGGCGCAAGCCTTAAACCTCAAGCCTACGCAGATGGTGCTCCCGATTCGTTCGCGAATCAGACACCAAAACGACATCCGGCTTCGGCCAGATGAAACGGTAGAAACCAGGAGTAAACCCGTGGCAATTAAACTCGAAGACAAGAAGGCCATCGTCGCTGAAGTCAACGAGGCTGCCAAAGTCGCTCTGTCCGCTGTCGTGGCTGATGCCCGTGGTGTGACTGTAGGCGCAATGACCGGACTCCGTAAAGAGGCCCGCGAAGCTGGCGTCTACGTACGTGTCGTACGTAACACCCTGCTCAAGCGCGCTGTTGAAGGCACCGAATTCTCGATCCTCAACGACGCGTTCAAAGGCCCGACCCTGATTGCTTTCTCCAACGAACACCCGGGCGCTGCTGCCCGTCTGTTCAAAGAGTTCGCCAAGGGTCAGGACAAGTTCGAGATCAAGGCAGCTGCGTTTGACGGCAAGTTCCTTGCCGCTAACCAGATCGACGTGCTGGCAACCCTGCCAACTCGCGACGAGGCTATCGCACAGCTGATGAGCGTAATCCAAGGTGCAACCAGCAAGCTGGCTCGTACCCTGGCAGCTCTGCGCGACCAGAAAGAAGCTGCTGCTGCCTAAGGCACGCGCAACACTTTCAAAATCATACGTTTAATTTGATGGCTGCGTAGGCTGTCACCCCAATACAGGATTTAAGTCATGTCTCTGACTAACGAGCAAATCATCGAAGCAATCGGCCAGAAAACCGTTCTGGAAATTGTTGAGCTGATCAAAGCGATGGAAGAAACCTTCGGCGTTACCGCTGCTGCCGCTGTTGCCGCTGGCCCAGCTGTTGCTGCTGCCGCTGCTGAAGAGCAGACCGAGTTCAACGTTGTTCTGGTTGAAGCCGGCGACAAGAAAGTGAACGTGATCAAAGCCGTTCGCGAGCTGACCGGTCTGGGCCTGAAAGAAGCCAAAGAGAAAGTCGATGGCGCTCCTCAGGTTGTAGCTGAAGGCGTTTCGAAAGAAGCCGCTGAAGACGCTAAGAAGAAGCTGGAAGAAGCAGGCGCCAAAGTCGAGCTGAAGTAATTTCGACTTTGCGACTCCAGTCCGAGCGTTAAGCGAAGGACTGATGGCTGGTGGCTTATGCCACCGGCCTTTTTCCGTTATTGGTGGCCGATCAGGTCGGCCCCGATAACGAGCTGCAAGACACCCAAGAGGGTGGCGCAAACCAATGGGTTTGCACGATTTTCGGCTGCTCCCGCCGGGAGATGCCAAACAAGCAGGTGACCAAGCTGGGGAATGCTGATGGCTTACTCATACACTGAGAAAAAACGTATCCGCAAGGACTTTAGCAAGTTGCCGGACGTCATGGATGTGCCTTACCTCCTGGCCATCCAGCTGGATTCGTATCGCGAATTCCTGCAGGCGGGAGCATCCAAGGATCAGTTCCGCGACGTCGGCCTGCATGCGGCCTTCAAATCGGTATTCCCGATCATCAGCTACTCCGGCAATGCTGCCCTGGAGTACGTCGGCTATCGCCTGGGCGAGCCGGCGTTCGATGTGAAGGAATGTGTCCTGCGCGGTGTGACCTTCGCGGTCCCGCTGCGGGTGAAGGTGCGCCTGATCATCTTCGACAAGGAATCGTCGAACAAAGCGATCAAGGACATCAAAGAGCAAGAAGTCTACATGGGTGAAATCCCCCTGATGACTGAGAACGGTACCTTCGTAATCAACGGTACCGAGCGTGTGATCGTATCTCAGCTGCACCGCTCGCCGGGTGTGTTCTTCGACCACGACCGTGGCAAGACCCACAGCTCGGGCAAGCTGCTGTATTCCGCGCGCATCATCCCTTACCGCGGTTCCTGGC
The DNA here is from genome assembly GCF_014268865.1 of Pseudomonas sp. BW16M2. Classification (NCBI taxonomy): domain Bacteria; kingdom Pseudomonadati; phylum Pseudomonadota; class Gammaproteobacteria; order Pseudomonadales; family Pseudomonadaceae; genus Pseudomonas; species Pseudomonas sp. BW16M2. Next base: position 8,393 of record NZ_JABWRI010000038.1, read on the forward strand.
TGGACTTCGAGTTCGACCCGAAGGACTGCGTGTTCGTGCGTATCGACCGTCGCCGCAAACTGCCGGCCTCGGTACTGCTGCGCGCGCTGGGCTACAGCACCGAAGAAGTACTCAACACCTTCTACACCACCAACGTGTTCCACCTGTCCGGCGAAAAACTGAGCCTGGAACTGGTGCCTCAGCGTCTGCGTGGTGAAGTTGCGGTCATGGACATCCATGACGGCAGCGGCAAGGTCATCGTCGAGCAAGGCCGCCGTATCACCGCGCGCCACATCAACCAGCTGGAAAAGGCTGGCGTGAAAGAGCTGGACGTACCGCTGGAGTACGTGCTGGGTCGCACCACCGCCAAGGCGATCGTGCACCCTGCCACCGGCGAGATCATCGCCGAGTGCAACACCGAGCTGACCACCGACCTGCTGGTGAAGATCGCCAAGGCCCAGGTTGTCCGCGTCGAGACCCTGTACACCAACGACATCGACTGCGGTCCGTTCATCTCGGATACCCTGAAGATCGACACCACCAGCAACCAACTGGAAGCGCTGGTCGAGATCTACCGCATGATGCGTCCAGGCGAGCCGCCAACCAAGGATGCCGCCGAGACCCTGTTCAACAACCTGTTCTTCAGCGCCGAGCGTTACGACCTGTCGGCCGTCGGTCGCATGAAGTTCAACCGTCGTATCGGTCGCACCGAGATCGAAGGTTCGGGCGTGCTGAGCAAGGAAGACATCGTCGAGGTCCTCAAGACCCTGGTCGATATCCGTAACGGCAAGGGCATCGTCGACGACATCGACCACCTCGGCAACCGTCGCGTCCGTTGCGTCGGCGAGATGGCCGAGAACCAGTTCCGCGTTGGCCTGGTGCGCGTCGAGCGCGCGGTCAAAGAGCGTCTGTCGATGGCCGAAAGCGAAGGCCTGATGCCGCAGGACCTGATCAACGCCAAGCCGGTTGCGGCGGCGGTGAAGGAGTTCTTCGGTTCGAGCCAGCTCTCGCAGTTCATGGACCAGAACAACCCGCTCTCCGAGATCACCCACAAGCGCCGCGTCTCCGCACTCGGCCCAGGTGGTCTGACCCGTGAGCGCGCCGGCTTCGAAGTCCGTGACGTACACCCGACCCACTACGGCCGCGTGTGCCCGATCGAGACCCCTGAAGGTCCGAACATCGGTCTGATCAACTCCCTGGCGGCCTACGCCCGCACCAACCAGTACGGCTTCCTGGAAAGCCCGTACCGCGTGGTGAAGGAAGGCGTTGTCAGCGACGACATCGTGTTCCTGTCGGCCATCGAAGAAGCTGATCACGTCATCGCCCAGGCTTCGGCCGCGATGAACGAGAAGAAGCAGCTGATCGATGAGTTGGTAGCGGTTCGTCACCTGAACGAATTCACCGTCAAGGCGCCGGAAGACGTCACCCTGATGGACGTTTCGCCGAAGCAGGTAGTATCGGTCGCAGCGTCGCTGATTCCGTTCCTCGAGCACGACGACGCCAACCGTGCGTTGATGGGTTCGAACATGCAGCGTCAGGCTGTACCGACCCTGCGTGCCGACAAGCCGCTGGTAGGTACCGGCATGGAGCGCAACGTCGCCCGTGACTCCGGTGTCTGCGTGGTTGCTCGCCGCGGTGGTGTGATCGACTCGGTCGACGCCAGCCGTATCGTTGTTCGCGTGAACGATGATGAGGTCGAGACCGGTGAAGCAGGTGTGGATATCTACAACCTGACCAAGTACACCCGCTCCAACCAGAACACCTGCATCAACCAGCGTCCGCTGGTCAGCAAGGGTGATAAGGTTCAGCGCAGCGACATCATGGCCGATGGTCCGTCCACCGACATGGGTGAGCTGGCACTGGGTCAGAACATGCGCATCGCGTTCATGGCGTGGAACGGCTTCAACTTCGAAGACTCCATCTGCCTGTCCGAGCGTGTGGTCCAGGAAGACCGCTTCACCACGATCCACATCCAGGAACTGACCTGTGTGGCCCGTGACACCAAGCTTGGCCCAGAGGAAATCACCGCGGACATCCCGAACGTGGGTGAGGCTGCGCTGAACAAGCTGGACGAAGCCGGTATCGTCTACGTGGGTGCCGAAGTCGGCGCTGGCGACATCCTGGTCGGCAAGGTCACTCCGAAAGGCGAGACCCAGCTGACGCCGGAAGAAAAACTGCTGCGCGCGATCTTCGGTGAGAAGGCCAGCGACGTCAAAGACACCTCCCTGCGCGTGCCGACCGGCACCAAGGGCACCGTCATCGACGTCCAGGTCTTCACCCGTGACGGCGTCGAGCGCGACAGCCGCGCCCTGGCCATCGAGAAGATGCAGCTGGACGAGATCCGCAAGGACCTCAATGAAGAGTTCCGCATCGTCGAAGGCGCGACCTTCGAGCGTCTGCGTTCCGCTCTGAACGGCCAGGTGGTCGACGGTGGCGCGGGCCTGAAGAAAGGCACCGTGATCACCGATGACGTGCTGAACGGTCTGGAGCACGGCCAGTGGTTCAAACTGCGCATGGCCGAAGATGCACTGAACGAGCAGCTTGAGAAGGCTCAGCAGTACATCGTCGATCGCCGTCGCCTGCTGGACGACAAGTTCGAAGACAAGAAGCGCAAGCTGCAGCAGGGCGATGACCTGGCTCCAGGCGTACTGAAGATCGTCAAGGTCTACCTGGCAATCCGCCGTCGCATCCAGCCGGGTGACAAGATGGCCGGTCGTCACGGTAACAAGGGTGTCGTCTCGGTAATCATGCCGGTCGAAGACATGCCGCACGACGCCAACGGTACTCCGGTCGACGTCGTACTGAACCCGCTGGGCGTACCTTCGCGTATGAACGTCGGTCAGATTCTCGAAACCCACCTGGGCCTCGCGGCCAAGGGGCTGGGCGAGAAGATCGACCGCATGATCGAAGAGCAGCGTAAAGCCGCTGAACTGCGTACCTTCCTCACCGAGATCTACAACGAGATCGGTGGTCGTCAGGAGAACCTGGAAGAGTTCACCGACGAAGAGATCCTCGCCCTGGCGAACAACCTGAAGAAAGGCGTGCCTATGGCTACTCCGGTCTTCGACGGTGCCAAGGAGCGTGAGATCAAGGCCATGCTGAAACTGGCAGACCTGCCGGAAAGCGGCCAGATGGTGCTGTTCGATGGCCGTACCGGCAACAAGTTCGAGCGTCCTGTGACCGTGGGTTACATGTACATGCTCAAGCTGAACCACTTGGTGGACGACAAGATGCACGCGCGTTCCACTGGTTCCTACAGCCTGGTTACCCAGCAGCCGCTGGGTGGTAAGGCGCAGTTCGGTGGTCAGCGTTTCGGGGAGATGGAAGTGTGGGCGCTGGAAGCATACGGCGCGGCATACACCCTGCAAGAAATGCTCACAGTGAAGTCGGACGACGTGAACGGCCGTACCAAGATGTACAAGAACATCGTGGATGGCGATCACCGTATGGAGCCGGGCATGCCCGAGTCCTTCAACGTGTTGATCAAAGAGATCCGTTCGCTCGGTATCGACATCGATCTGGAAACCGAATAACACGTGACGCGAAGGGGAGTGGGGCAGGTAATGCCCGCTCCCTGCTCCGCCAGGAGGAAAGGCCTTGAAAGACCTACTGAATTTGCTGAAAAACCAGGGTCAAGTCGAAGAGTTCGACGCCATCCGCATCGGTCTGGCGTCGCCTGAAATGATCCGTTCGTGGTCGTTCGGTGAAGTTAAGAAGCCGGAAACCATCAACTACCGTACGTTCAAGCCTGAGCGTGACGGCCTGTTCTGCGCCAAGATCTTTGGCCCAGTCAAGGACTACGAGTGCCTGTGCGGTAAGTACAAGCGCCTGAAGCACCGCGGCGTGATCTGCGAGAAGTGCGGCGTTGAAGTCGCCCTGGCCAAGGTTCGTCGTGAGCGCATGGCGCACATCGAACTGGCTTCGCCGGTTGCCCACATCTGGTTCCTGAAGTCGCTGCCGTCCCGTATCGGCCTGCTGATGGACATGACCCTGCGTGATATCGAGCGCGTGCTCTACTTCGAGAGCTATGTCGTTATCGACCCGGGCATGACCACCCTCGAGAAGGGTCAGCTGCTCAACGACGAACAGTACTTCGAAGCGCTGGAAGAGTTCGGTGACGACTTCGACGCCCGCATGGGGGCCGAGGCTGTCCGCGAGCTGCTGCACGCTATCGACCTGGAGCACGAGATCGGCCGCCTGCGCGAAGAGATTCCGCAGACCAACTCGGAAACCAAGATCAAGAAGCTGTCCAAGCGCCTGAAGCTGATGGAAGCTTTCCAGGGCTCGGGCAACCTGCCTGAGTGGATGGTCCTGACCGTCCTGCCAGTACTGCCGCCGGACCTGCGTCCGCTGGTACCGCTGGATGGCGGCCGCTTCGCGACCTCCGACCTGAACGACCTGTATCGTCGGGTGATCAACCGTAACAACCGTCTGAAGCGCCTGCTCGATCTGTCGGCGCCGGACATCATCGTGCGCAACGAAAAGCGCATGCTGCAGGAAGCGGTCGACGCCCTGCTGGACAACGGCCGTCGTGGTCGCGCCATCACCGGCTCGAACAAGCGTCCGCTGAAGTCCCTGGCCGATATGATCAAAGGTAAGCAAGGTCGCTTCCGTCAGAACCTGCTCGGTAAGCGCGTGGACTACTCCGGTCGTTCGGTAATTACCGTAGGCCCGACCCTGCGTCTGCACCAGTGCGGTCTGCCGAAGAAGATGGCCCTCGAGCTGTTCAAGCCGTTCATTTTCGGCAAGCTGGAAATGCGTGGTCTGGCGACCACCATCAAGGCCGCCAAGAAGATGGTCGAGCGCGAGCTGCCAGAGGTGTGGGACGTTCTCGCCGAAGTGATTCGCGAACACCCCGTACTGCTCAACCGTGCACCGACCCTGCACCGTCTGGGTATCCAGGCCTTTGAACCGGTTCTGATCGAAGGTAAGGCTATCCAGCTGCACCCGCTGGTCTGCGCCGCGTACAACGCCGACTTCGACGGTGACCAGATGGCCGTTCACGTGCCGCTGACCCTGGAAGCCCAGCTCGAAGCGCGCGCGCTGATGATGTCGACCAACAACATCCTGTCGCCAGCCAACGGTGAGCCGATCATCGTTCCATCGCAGGACGTTGTACTGGGTCTGTACTACATGACCCGTGAAGCCATCAACGCCAAGGGCGAAGGTCGCGTGTTCGCCGACCTGCAGGAAGTCGACCGCGTATTCCGCGCCGGCGAAGCCGCCCTGCACGCGAAAATCAAGGTCCGTATCAACGAGACCGTGAAGGAGCGCGACGGCTCCATCGTCAAGAACACCCGTATTGTCGACACCACTGTCGGCCGTGCGCTGCTGTTCCAGGTTGTGCCTGCCGGCCTGCCGTTCGACGTGGTCAACCAGTCGATGAAGAAAAAGGCGATCTCCAAGCTGATCAACCAGTGCTACCGCGTGGTTGGTCTGAAAGAGACCGTGATCTTCGCCGACCAGCTGATGTACACCGGTTTTGCTTATTCGACCATTTCCGGCGTTTCGATCGGCGTCAACGACTTCGTGATCCCGGACGAGAAAGCCCGCATCATCGGTACCGCCACCGACGAAGTGAAGGAAATCGAGAGCCAGTACGCCTCCGGTCTGGTTACCCAGGGCGAGAAGTACAACAAGGTCATCGACTTGTGGTCCAAGGCGAACGATGAAGTGTCCAAGGCGATGATGGCCAACCTCTCGAAAGAGAAGGTCGTCGACCGCGAGGGCAAGGAAGTCGAGCAAGAGTCCTTCAACTCGATGTACATGATGGCCGACTCCGGTGCGCGTGGTTCCGCCGCGCAGATCCGTCAGCTGGCCGGTATGCGTGGCCTGATGGCCAAGCCGGACGGCTCGATCATCGAGACGCCGATCACTGCGAACTTCCGTGAAGGCCTGAGCGTACTGCAGTACTTCATCTCGACCCACGGTGCTCGTAAGGGTCTGGCGGATACCGCCCTGAAGACCGCCAACTCCGGTTACCTGACTCGTCGTCTGGTAGACGTGGCGCAGGATCTGGTGGTTACCGAGATCGACTGCGGCACCGACCAGGGCCTGCTGATGACCCCGCACATCGAAGGCGGTGACGTTGTCGAGCCGCTGGGTGAGCGTGTACTGGGTCGTGTCATCGCCCGTGACGTGTTCAAGCCAGGCACCGAGGACGTCATCGTTCCGGCCGGTACCCTGGTGGATGAGCAGTGGGTCGAGTTCATCGAGCTGAACAGCATCGATGAAGTGGTCGTGCGTTCGCCGATCAACTGCGAAACCCGTTACGGCATCTGCGCCAAGTGCTACGGTCGCGACCTGGCTCGCGGTCACCAGGTGAACATCGGTGAAGCTGTCGGCGTTATCGCTGCACAGTCGATCGGTGAGCCGGGTACCCAGCTGACCATGCGTACGTTCCACATCGGTGGTGCTGCAAGCCGTACCTCGGCTGCCGACAGCGTCCAGGTGAAGAACGGCGGTATGGTGCGTCTGCACAACCTGAAGCAGGTCGAGCGTGCCGATGGCAACCTGGTTGCCGTATCGCGTTCCGGCGAGCTGGCTATTGCCGACGAATTCGGTCGTGAGCGCGAGCGTTACAAGCTGCCTTACGGTGCGGTGATTTCGGTCAAGGAAGGTGAGAAGGTCGAAGCTGGCGCCATCGTCGCCAAGTGGGACCCGCACACCCACCCGATCGTTACCGAGCTGAAAGGTACCGTGACCTTCGTGGGCATGGAAGAAAACATCACCATCAAGCGCCAGACCGACGAACTGACCGGCCTGACCAACATTGAAGTGATGGACGTCAAGGATCGCCCTGCCGCCGGCAAGGAAATCCGTCCGGCGATCAAGATGGTCGATGCCAACGGCAAGGACCTGTACCTGCCAGGCACCGACGTGCCTGCCCAGTACTTCCTGCCGGCCAACGCCCTCGTCGGTGTGGCTGACGGTGCCCAGATCGGCGTCGGTGACGTTATCGCGCGTATCCCGCAAGAAACGTCGAAGACCCGTGACATCACCGGTGGTCTGCCGCGCGTTGCCGACCTGTTCGAAGCGCGTCGTCCGAAAGAAGCCTCGATCCTGGCTGAAGTCAGCGGCACCATCGCGTTCGGTAAAGAGACCAAGGGCAAGCGTCGTCTGGTCATCACTCCGACCGACGGTAGCGATCCGTACGAAGAGCTGATTCCGAAGTGGCGCCACCTGAACGTCTTCGAAGGCGAACAGGTAAACCGCGGCGAAGTTATCTCCGACGGCCCGAGCGATCCGCACGACATCCTGCGTCTGCTGGGTGTGAGCGCGCTGGCGAAGTACATCGTCAACGAGATCCAGGACGTTTACCGTCTGCAAGGCGTGAAGATCAACGACAAGCACATCGAGACCATCCTGCGTCAGATGCTGCGCAAGGTCGAGATCTCCGAGTCGGGCGATTCCAGCTTCATCAAGGGCGACCAGATGGAACTGACCCAGGTACTGGTAGAGAACGAGCGTCTCGCTAGCGAAGACAAGTTCATCTCCAAGTTCACCCGTGTACTGCTGGGTATCACCAAGGCCTCGCTGTCCACCGAATCGTTCATCTCGGCGGCTTCCTTCCAGGAAACCACCCGCGTACTGACCGAAGCGGCGGTAACCGGCAAGCGCGACTACCTGCGCGGCCTGAAAGAGAACGTGGTCGTGGGTCGTCTGATCCCGGCCGGTACTGGTCTGGCCTACCACAGCGAGCGCAAGCGTCGCCGTGATGCCGACAAGCCGCTGCGTGTGAGCGCCAGTGAGGTGGAAGCCGCACTGACCGAAGCGCTGAACTCCAGCGGTAACTAAGTGCAGGGCAGGGCCCCGGCACCCCTCGCAAGATCGTCGGTGACATGAATTGTTGCCGATGATCGGGCGAGGAGGGCCGGGGCCTCGTCTTGACTGGGTGCAAGATCCTCTTTAGACTTTTGTACCCTTAAATTTGGTGAGGCTCCGTCTCGCCAATTTTTGGCTTTCTTGCAAGACAATAGAGTCGCAAGACAATCAGTGGAGCTAGTAGATGGCAACTATCAACCAGCTGGTACGTCAGCCGCGTAAGCGTTCGGTCGAGAAGTCCGACGTTCCTGCGCTGCAGAACTGCCCGCAGCGTCGTGGCGTGTGCACTCGTGTGTACACCACCACGCCGAAAAAACCTAACTCGGCACTGCGTAAAGTATGCCGTGTGCGTCTGACCAACGGTTTCGAGGTTTCCTCGTACATCGGTGGTGAAGGCCACAACCTGCAAGAGCACAGCGTCGTCCTGATCCGTGGCGGCCGTGTAAAAGACTTGCCAGGTGTTCGTTACCACACCGTTCGCGGCTCTCTGGATACTTCGGGCGTCAAAGGCCGTAACCAGGGTCGTTCGAAGTACGGTACCAAGCGTCCGAAGTAATCGGTCGTTTGCAGACATCCATTTTTTTGAGTCGATAAGAGTAAGGTCGGGCAGGGGTCGAAGACCCACGTCCCGGGCTAACCTGAAGACCGTTTGAGGGCTTATCATGCCAAGACGTCGTGTAGCAGCAAAACGTGAGATCCTGGACGATCCGAAGTACGGATCCCAGATTCTCGCCAAGTTCATGAACCACGTGATGGAAAGCGGCAAGAAGGCCGTAGCCGAGCGCATCGTTTACGGTGCCCTGGATACCGTCAAAGCACGCAAGAACAGCGACCCCCTGGAAATCTTCGAGAAAGCTCTCGACGCCATCGCTCCGCTGGTCGAAGTAAAGTCCCGCCGTGTCGGCGGTGCCACTTACCAGGTTCCGGTTGAAGTTCGTCCGTCCCGTCGTAACGCTCTGGCAATGCGCTGGCTCGTAGACTACGCCCGCAAGCGCGGCGAGAAGTCGATGGCTCTGCGCCTGGCAGGCGAGCTGCTGGATGCTGCTGAAGGCAAGGGTGCTGCAGTCAAGAAGCGTGAAGACGTTCACCGTATGGCTGAAGCCAACAAAGCGTTCTCGCACTACCGCTTCTAATTCAAGCATCAATCATTTTGCGAGGGCTTTATGGCTCGTACTACAGCAATTAACCGCTACCGTAACATCGGTATCTGCGCGCACGTTGACGCGGGCAAGACTACCACTACCGAGCGGATCCTGTTCTACACAGGTCTGAGCCACAAGATGGGCGAGGTGCACGACGGCGCCGCGACCACCGACTGGATGGTGCAGGAGCAGGAGCGCGGTATCACCATTACCTCCGCTGCCGTTACCACCTTCTGGAAAGGTTCCCGTGGTCAGTACGACAACTACCGCGTAAACGTCATCGATACCCCCGGCCACGTTGACTTCACCATTGAAGTAGAGCGTTCGCTGCGTGTACTCGACGGCGCGGTCGTTGTGTTCTGCGGTACCTCCGGCGTTGAGCCGCAGTCCGAAACCGTATGGCGTCAGGCCAACAAGTACGGCGTTCCACGTGTTGTCTACGTGAACAAGATGGACCGTGCCGGTGCCAACTTCCTGCGCGTCGTAGGTCAGATCAAGAACCGTCTGGGTCACACCCCGGTTCCTGTTCAGCTGGCCATCGGTTCGGAAGATAACTTCCAGGGTCAGGTCGACCTGATCAAGATGAAGGCTATCTACTGGAACGACGACGACAAGGGCACCACCTACCGTGAGGAAGAAATTCCTGCGGATATGGTCGAGCTGGCCAACGAGTGGCGCAACAACATGGTTGAAGCTGCCGCCGAAGCCACCGAAGAGCTGATGAACAAGTACCTTGAAGAAGGTGAGCTGACCGTCGAAGAGATCAAGGCAGGCCTGCGCGCGCGCACCCTGGCCAGCGAGATCGTTCCGGCTGTCTGCGGTTCGTCGTTCAAGAACAAGGGCGTTCCCCTGGTTCTCGACGCCGTCATCGACTTCCTGCCTGCTCCGACCGAGATCCCGGCGATCAAGGGTATTCACCCTGACCTGATCGACGTGCCGAAGGACGAAGTCAAGCCTGAGCAGTTCGACGAGCGTCACGCTGACGACGACGAGCCCTTCTCGGCCCTGGCCTTCAAGATCGCCACCGACCCGTTCGTGGGTACTCTGACCTTCGTTCGCGTCTACTCGGGCTTCCTGACCTCCGGTGACTCCGTCATCAACTCGGTCAAGGGCAAGAAAGAGCGCGTTGGTCGTATGGTGCAGATGCACGCCAACCAGCGTGAAGAGATCAAGGAAGTACGCGCTGGTGACATCGCTGCTCTGATCGGCATGAAGGACGTCACCACCGGTGACACCCTGTGCAACGCCGACAAGCCGATCATCCTCGAGCGTATGGACTTCCCGGAGCCTGTGATTTCGCTCTCCGTAGAGCCGAAAACCAAGCAGGACCAGGAGAAGATGGGTATCGCACTGGGCAAACTGGCTCAGGAAGACCCGTCGTTCCGCGTCAAGACCGACGAAGAGACTGGCCAGACCATCATCTCCGGTATGGGTGAGCTGCACCTGGACATCCTCGTTGACCGCATGAAGCGCGAGTTCAACGTCGAAGCCAACATCGGCAAGCCGCAGGTTTCGTACCGCGAGAAGATCACCAAGTCCAACGTCGAGATCGAAGGCAAGTTCGTTCGTCAGTCGGGTGGTCGTGGTCAGTTCGGTCACTGCTGGGTTCGTTTCTCCGAGCCGGACGTGGACGACAAGGGCAACATCACCGAAGGTCTGGTGTTCTCCAACGAAGTCGTTGGTGGTGTGATTCCGAAGGAATACATCCCTGCGATCCAGAAGGGCATCGAAGAGCAGATGAAGAACGGCGTTGTCGCCGGCTATCCGCTGATCGGCCTGAAGGCTGCGGTATTCGACGGTTCGTACCACGACGTCGACTCCAACGAAATGGCGTTCAAGATCGCCGCTTCGATGGCAACCAAGCAACTGGCCCAGAAGGGCGGTGGCGTGGTCCTCGAGCCGATCATGAAAGTCGAAGTTGTAACCCCGGAAGACTACCTGGGTGACGTGATGGGTGACCTGAACCGTCGTCGTGGTCTGGTCCAGGGTATGGATGAGTCGGTCTCCGGCCGCGTCGTCCGTGCTGAAGTTCCGCTCGGAGAGATGTTCGGTTATGCGACCGACGTTCGTTCCATGTCTCAGGGTCGCGCAAGCTACTCCATGGAATTCTCCAAATACGCCGAAGCTCCGTCGAACATCGTCGAAGCACTCGTTAAAAAACAAGGCTAATCCCCTTTAGGCAAGAGGTTCACTGTCGTGGCTAAAGAAAAATTTGATCGTTCCCTTCCCCACGTTAACGTCGGCACCATCGGCCACGTTGACCACGGTAAGACCACTCTGACCGCAGCTCTGACTCGCGTCTGCTCCGAAGTTTTCGGTTCGGCCGTCGTTGAGTTCGACAAGATCGACTCGGCTCCGGAAGAAAAAGCGCGCGGTATCACCATCAACACCGCTCACGTCGAGTACAACTCGAACATTCGTCACTACGCTCACGTTGACTGCCCAGGTCACGCTGACTACGTGAAGAACATGATCACCGGTGCTGCCCAGATGGACGGCGCGATCCTGGTTTGCTCGGCCGCCGATGGTCCGATGCCACAAACCCGTGAGCACATCCTGCTGTCTCGTCAGGTTGGCGTTCCGTACATCGTGGTCTTCCTGAACAAGGCTGACCTGGTAGACGACGCTGAGCTGCTGGAACTGGTCGAGATGGAAGTTCGCGACCTGCTGTCCACCTACGACTTCCCAGGCGACGACACTCCGATCATCATCGGTTCGGCTCGTATGGCTCTGGAAGGCAAAGACGACAACGAAATGGGTACCAGCGCTGTCAAGAAGCTGGTTGAAACTCTGGATGCCTACATCCCTGAGCCAGTTCGTGCCATCGACCAGCCGTTCCTGATGCCGATCGAAGACGTATTCTCGATCTCGGGTCGTGGTACCGTTGTTACCGGCCGTATCGAGCGTGGTATCGTCCGCGTTCAGGATCCGCTGGAAATCGTTGGTCTGCGTGACACCACCACCACCACCTGCACCGGCGTTGAGATGTTCCGCAAGCTGCTGGACGAAGGTCGTGCTGGCGAGAACTGCGGCGTCCTGCTGCGTGGTACCAAGCGTGACGACGTTGAGCGTGGCCAGGTTCTGGTCAAGCCAGGTTCGGTCAAGCCGCACACCAAGTTCACCGCAGAAGTCTACGTCCTGTCGAAGGAAGAAGGCGGCCGTCACACTCCGTTCTTCAAAGGCTACCGTCCTCAGTTCTACTTCCGTACCACTGACGTGACCGGTAACTGCGAACTGCCGGAAGGCGTTGAGATGGTAATGCCAGGTGACAACATCCAGATGACTGTCACCCTGATCAAGACCATCGCAATGGAAGACGGTCTGCGCTTCGCCATCCGTGAAGGCGGTCGTACCGTCGGCGCCGGCGTCGTGGCCAAAATCATCGAGTAATCACTCGATCGGTTGAAAAAACCCCCGCTCAGCGGGGGTTTTTTTTATTGGGTTGACACTAAATTGGGGCGTCTATAGAATCACGCCTCCTTTTAACGGGCGTAGTGCGCCCGATGGGAACAGCCTGGAGTCTGAAATCCAATGCAAAATCAGCAAATCCGTATCAGGTTGAAGGCTTTCGACCATCGCCTGATCGACCAATCCACCCAGGAAATCGTGGAAACCGCGAAACGTACTGGTGCACAAGTGCGTGGTCCAATTCCACTGCCAACCCGCAAAGAGCGTTTCACCGTTCTGATCTCCCCGCACGTCAACAAAGACGCGCGTGATCAGTACGAGATTCGCACTCATAAGCGCGTTCTGGACATCGTCCAGCCAACGGATAAGACCGTTGATGCGCTGATGAAGCTTGATCTCGCGGCAGGCGTGGAAGTGCAGATCAGCCTCGGCTAAGACTTCGGTCTGGTCGTGTAACGCTCTGAAATGGGCGGCCATAGCGGGTGAAAGCCCCGTACACTCATGAGGTTTACAACATGACTATTGGTGTAGTCGGTCGAAAAGCGGGCATGACCCGTATTTTCACCGAAGAAGGTGTCTCCATTCCGGTCACGGTCATCGAGATCGAGCCGAATCGCGTCACCCAGTTCAAAACTGAAGAAACCGATGGCTACCGTGCAGTGCAAGTCACTGTCGGCGAGCGTCGTGCTTCGCGTGTGACTGCCGCTCAGGCAGGCCACTTCGCCAAGGCTAACGTTGCCGCTGGTCGCGGTGTCTGGGAGTTCCGTCTTGAAGAAGGCGATTTCCAGGCTGGCGATCTGATCAAAGCTGAACTCTTCACTGCAGGCCAGCTGGTAGACGTAACCGGTCAGTCCAAAGGTAAAGGCTTCGCCGGTACCATCAAGCGTTGGAACTTCCGTGGTCAGGACAACACCCACGGTAACTCCGTATCGCACCGTGTCCCTGGCTCCATCGGCCAGTGCCAGACTCCTGGTCGTGTATTCAAGGGCAAGAAAATGTCCGGTCACATGGGCGCCGAGCGCGTGACTGTTCAGTCCCTGGAAGTAGTACGCGTAGACGCTGAACGCAACCTGCTGCTGATCAAGGGTGCCGTCCCAGGCGCTACTGGCGGCGACGTGGTCGTGCGTCCGGCTGTCAAGGCTCGCGGTTAAGGGGAAACTGACATGCAACTTAATGTAAATGACGCTCAGGCGATCGAAGTTTCCGAACTGACCTTCGGTGGCGAATTCAACGAGACGCTGGTACACCAAGCAGTCGTGGCCTACATGGCCGGCGGCCGTCAGGGCACCAAGCAGCAGAAGACCCGTTCTGACGTGGCCGGTGGCGGTAAGCGCCCATGGCGTCAGAAAGGTACTGGCCGTGCTCGTGCCGGTACTACCCGTGGTCCGATCTGGCGTGGCGGTGGTGTAACCTTCGCAGCTCGTCCTCAAGATCACTCGCAGAAGCTCAACAAGAAGATGTACCGCGCAGCCCTGCGCTCCATCCTCGCTGAGCTGGTGCGTAGCGACCGTCTGGTCGTGGTTCAGGACTTCGCTGTTGAAGCGCCGAAAACCAAGGATCTGCTGAACAAGCTGAACGGCATGGGTCTGAACGACGTTCTGATCGTTTCCGACGCTGTTGATCAGAACCTGTACCTGGCTGCTCGTAACCTGCCGCACGTCGACGTACGTGACGTTCAAGGTTCCGACCCGGTCAGTCTGATCGCATACGAGAAAGTGTTGATCACTGTCTCGGCCGTGAAGAAATTCGAGGAGCTGCTGGGATGAACCAGGAACGCGTATTCAAAGTCCTCCTTGGCCCGCACGTTTCCGAGAAGGCTACCGTTCTGGCTGAGAAAAAAGGCCAGTTCGTATTCAAGGTTGCTACCGATGCAACCAAGCTGGAAATCAAGAAAGCTGTCGAAGGCCTGTTCAACGTAAAAGTTGAAAACGTGTCGACTGTCAACGTTCTGGGTAAAACCAAGCGTACCGCACGTGGTCTGGGCAAGCGTAATGACTGGAAGAAGGCGATCGTCTCCCTTCAGCCAGGCCAAGATCTCGATTTCAGCAGCAGTGCTGAGTAAGGAAGGGGTGCATCATGGCAATCGTTAAATGCAAACCGACTTCCCCTGGCCGCCGTTTCGTGGTCAAGGTGGTCAACAAGGAGCTGCACAAAGGCGCTCCTCACGCACCGCTGCTCGAGAAGAAATCGAAGTCTGGTGGTCGTAACAACAATGGCCGCATCACCACTCGTCACGTTGGTGGTGGTCATAAGCAGCATTACCGTCTGGTTGACTTCCGTCGCAACGACAAAGATGGCATCCCAGCCACTGTCGAGCGTATCGAATACGACCCGAACCGTACTGCTCACATCGCCCTGCTGTGCTACGCAGACGGCGAGCGTCGCTACATCATCGCCCCTAAAGGCGTGAGCGCTGGCGACCAGCTGATCGCAGGTGCCCTGGCCCCAATCAAGGCCGGTAACTCCCTGCAGCTGCGCAACATCCCAGTAGGTAGCACCATTCACGGCATCGAACTGAAGCCGGGTAAAGGTGCTCAGATCGCTCGTTCCGCTGGTGCTTCGGCTCAGCTGATCGCTCGCGAAGGTGTCTACGTGACCCTGCGTCTGCGCTCTGGTGAAATGCGTAAAGTCCTGGCTGAGTGCCGTGCGACCCTGGGCGAAGTCTCGAACTCCGAGCACAGCCTGCGTTCGCTGGGTAAAGCTGGTGCCAAACGCTGGCGCGGCGTTCGCCCAACCGTTCGTGGTGTTGCCATGAACCCGGTTGACCACCCGCATGGTGGTGGTGAAGGTCGTACCTCCGGTGGTCGTCATCCGGTATCGCCATGGGGCTTCCCAACCAAGGGTGCTAAAACCCGTGGTAATAAGCGTACCGACAACATGATCGTCCGTCGTCGCAAGTAACTAGAGGGATACGACAGTGCCACGTTCTCTGAAAAAAGGTCCTTTTATCGATCTTCACCTGTTGAAGAAGGTCGAAGTGGCGGTGGAGAAGAACGATCGCAAGCCAGTTAAAACCTGGTCGCGCCGTTCGATGATCCTGCCACAAATGGTCGGTCTGACCATCGCGGTACACAACGGTCGCCAACACGTCCCAGTTCTCGTGAACGAAGACATGGTCGGCCACAAACTGGGCGAGTTCGCCGGTACCCGCACCTACCGCGGGCACGTGGCTGACAAGAAAGCCAAGCGTTAAGGGGTAAGGAAATGGAAGTAGCCGCTAAGTTGTCGGGCGCTCGCATCTCCGCCCAGAAAGCCCGCTTGGTCGCCGACCAGATCCGCGGGAAGAAGGTGGGCGAAGCGCTCAACCTGTTGGCCTTCAGCAGCAAAAAAGCCGCTGAAATCATGAAGAAAGTCCTCGAGTCGGCCGTTGCCAACGCCGAACACAACGAAGGCGCAGACGTTGATGACCTGAAGGTCTCCACCGTCTTCGTCAACGAAGGGCGTTCGCTGAAGCGCATCATGCCACGTGCCAAAGGCCGTGCTGATCGCATCGTCAAGCGGTCTTGCCATATCACTGTCAAGGTTGCGGACAAGTAACGGAGTCGATCAGATGGGTCAGAAAGTACATCCCACTGGCATTCGCCTGGGAATCGTCAAGGAGCACACCTCCGTCTGGTACGCAGACGGCGCGACTTACGCAGATTACCTGCTGAAGGATCTGCAAACTCGCGAGTACCTCCAGGACAAACTAAAAAGCGCGTCCGTAAGCCGTATCGATATTCATCGTCCGGCTCAAACTGCACGCATCACCATCCACACCGCTCGTCCCGGTATCGTTATCGGCAAGAAAGGTGAAGATGTTGAGAAGCTGCGTCAGGACCTGACCAAGCAGATGGGTGTGCCTGTGCACATCAACATCGAAGAGATCCGCAAGCCGGAACTCGACGCTATGCTGGTTGCTCAGAGCGTTGCCCAGCAGCTGGAGCGCCGCGTTATGTTCCGTCGCGCCATGAAGCGCGCCGTACAGAACGCCATGCGTATTGGTGCCAAGGGCATCAAGATCCAGGTGAGCGGTCGTCTCGGCGGTGCCGAGATCGCACGTACCGAGTGGTATCGCGAAGGTCGTGTGCCTCTGCACACCCTGCGTGCCGATATCGACTACAACACCTACGAAGCTCACACCACCTACGGTGTGATCGGTGTGAAGGTTTGGATCTTCAAAGGCGAAGTAATTGGTGGTCGCCAGGAAGAGCTGAAGCCTCAAGCACCAGCGCCTCGTAAAAAAGCTGCTAAGTAAGGGGTACGCCAAATGTTGCAACCAAAGCGTACAAAATTCCGCAAGCAGATGACCGGCCACAACCGTGGTCTGGCACTGCGCGGTAGCAAGGTCAGCTTCGGCGAGTTCGCTCTGAAAGCTGTCGCCCGCGGTCGTCTCACCGCTCGCCAGATCGAGTCGGCACGTCGTGCCCTGACCCGTCACGTAAAACGTGGCGGTAAGATCTGGATCCGTGTCTTCCCGGACAAGCCGGTTACCAAGAAGCCTCTCGAGGTTCGTATGGGTAAAGGTAAAGGTTCCGTGGAATACTGGGTTGCCCAGATTCAGCCAGGCAAAGTCCTGTACGAGATCGAGGGTGTTTCTGAAGAGCTGGCGCGCGAAGCTTTCGCTCTGGCCGCTGCAAAGCTGCCTCTCGCCACCTCCTTTGTTAAGCGGACGGTGATGTGATGAAAGCGAATGAACTTCGTGAAAAATCCGCACAGCAACTGAATGAGCAACTGCTCGGCTTGCTGCGCGACCAGTTCAATCTGCGCATGCAGAAAGCAACTGGCCAGTTGGGGCAGTCGCACCTGCTCTCGCAAGTTAAGCGTGACATCGCTCGCGTGAAAACTGTGCTCAACCAGCAGGCAGGTAAGTGATCATGGCTGAAGCTGAAAAAACCGTCCGTACGCTGACTGGCCGTGTCGTCAGCGACAAAATGGACAAGACCATCACCGTTCTGATCGAGCGTCGCGTAAAGCACCCGATCTACGGTAAATACGTTAAGCGTTCGACTAAGCTGCACGCGCACGACGAAGCCAACCAGTGCAAGATCGGCGACAAGGTTTCCATCCGTGAAACCCGTCCGCTGGCCAAGACCAAGTCCTGGGCACTGGTTGAAGTCCTCGAACGCGCTGTTGAAGTCTAAGGGCTAAGGGTCGGAGAAATTTTATGATTCAGACTCAATCCATGCTCGATGTGGCCGATAACAGCGGCGCTCGTCGCGTCATGTGCATCAAGGTGCTCGGCGGTTCCCACCGTCGTTACGCCGGTATCGGTGACATCATCAAAGTTACCGTCAAGGAAGCAATTCCTCGCGGTAAGGTCAAGAAAGGCCAGGTGATGACCGCTGTTGTCGTCCGTACCCGTCACGGTGTACGTCGCGCTGACGGTTCCATCATTCGTTTCGACGGCAACGCTGCTGTTCTGCTGAACACCAAGCAAGAGCCGATCGGTACTCGCATCTTCGGGCCAGTGACCCGTGAACTTCGTACCGAGAAGTTCATGAAGATCGTCTCGCTCGCCCCTGAAGTGCTCTAAGGAGATCCGACATGCAAAAGATTCGTCGTGACGACGAGATCATCGTGATCGCCGGCAAAGACAAAGGTAAGCGCGGTAAGGTGCTGAAGGTTCTCGCTGACGACCGTCTGGTCATCGGTGGTGTCAACCTGGTCAAGCGCCACACCAAGCCTAACCCGATGGCGGGCGTCCAGGGCGGTATCGTCGAGAAAGAAGCGCCTCTGCACGCTTCCAACGTCGCCATCTTCAACGGCGAAACCAACAAGGCTGACCGCGTTGGTTTCAAAGTAGAAGACGGTAAAAAAATTCGTGTCTTCAAGTCGACCCAAAAAGCGGTTGATGCTTGAACACTGCTAGGTAGAAGACCATGGCACGACTGAAAGAGATTTACCGGAACGAAATCGCTCCTAAGCTTAAGGAAGAACTTAAGCTGTCGAACGTGATGGAAGTTCCGCGCGTTACCAAAATCACCCTGAACATGGGTCTGGGCGAAGCGATCGGCGACAAGAAAGTCATCGAGCACGCTGTTGCCGACCTGGAAAAGATCACCGGTCAAAAGCCGGTCGTGACTTTCGCTCGTAAATCCATCGCGGGCTTCAAAGTCCGTGAAGGCTGGCCGATCGGTGTCAAGGTGACCCTGCGTCGCGAAAAGATGTACGAGTTCCTGGACCGCCTGCTGGCGATCTCCCTGCCACGGGTTCGCGACTTCCGCGGCCTGAATGCCAAGTCCTTCGACGGTCGTGGCAACTACAGCATGGGCGTGAAAGAGCAGATCATCTTCCCGGAAATCGATTACGACAAGATCGATGCTCTGCGCGGTTTGGACATCACCCTGACCACCACTGCTCGTTCGGACGACGAAGGCCGCGCTCTGCTGCGTGCTTTCAAGTTCCCGTTCCGCAACTGATTGGAGTAGGAAAATGGCCAAGAAGAGCATGAAGAACCGCGAGCTGAAGCGTCAGCTCACGGTAGCCAAGTTCGCTAAGAAGCGCGCTGAGCTGAAAGCGACCATCGTCAACCTGAACGCCTCTCCTGAAGAGCGTTTCGCTGCCGTTGTCGCCCTGCAGAAGCAACCACGTGACGCCAGCGCCTCGCGCCTGCGTAACCGTTGCCGCCTGACCGGTCGTCCTCACGGTGTATACCGTAAGTTCGGCCTGGGCCGTAACAAGCTGCGCGAAGCCGCCATGCGCGGTGACGTGCCAGGTCTGGTCAAGGCCAGCTGGTAATCCCGGTTGGCGTGACGCCGGCGCAAGGTGAGCGATCTTCCGACCGCCGGTGACCTCGCAACGAAACAAGCCCCTATATGGGGCTTGTTTCGTTTCTGCCTTGTGTCTAGAATGACCGGCTCACCTGAGCCTGGGTTTTTTGCCCAGCCTGCTCGGGTGGTTGTGATAGCCGCAAGGCTAATAATTCTTGTATCAGGAGCATCTAGCCCATGAGTATGCAGGACCCGTTAGCGGACATGCTAACTCGCATCCGTAATGCCCAGATGGCTGAAAAGTCTGTCGTAAGCATGCCTTCTTCCACCCTGAAGGTCGCGGTTGCCAAAGTACTGAAAGACGAAGGCTACATCGCCAGCTACGAAGTGACCGGCGAAGCCAAGCCTTCCCTGTCGATCGAGCTGAAGTACTTCGAAGGCCGTCCGGTCATCGAAGAGCTGAAGCGTACCAGCCGTCCTGGTCTGCGCCAGTACAAGGCCGTTACCGAGCTGCCGAAAGTACGTGGCGGCCTGGGCGTGTCTATCGTCTCCACCAACAAAGGTGTGATGACTGACCGCGCTGCGCGCGCTGCCGGTGTCGGCGGCGAAGTTCTGTGCACAGTGTTCTAAGGGGAGATAGGCATGTCTCGCGTCGCTAAGAACCCCGTTAAGCTGCCAGCAGGCGTCGAAGTCAAATTCGCCGGCCAGCAGCTTTCGGTGAAGGGTGCCAAGGGCACTCTCGAACTGAACGTTCACTCGTCTGTTGAAGTTACCGAAGAAGCTGGTGAGCTGCGTTTCGCACCTCGCAACGGTGATCAGCAAGCTCGCGCCATGGCCGGTACCACCCGCGCCCTGGTCAACAACATGGTCCAGGGCGTAAGCCAAGGCTTCGAGCGCAAGCTCCAGCTGGTCGGTGTTGGTTACAAGGCACAGGCCAAGGGCACCGTCCTGAACCTGGCCCTGGGCTTCTCGCACCCAGTGGATTACGAACTGCCAGCCGGTATCACCGCTGAAACCCCAAGCCAGACCGACATCCTGATCAAGGGTATCGACAAGCAGCTGGTGGGTCAGGTGGCCGCTGAAGTCCGCGGTTTCCGTCCGCCAGAGCCTTACAAGGGCAAGGGTGTGCGTTACGCGGACGAAGTAGTCCGTCGTAAAGAAGCCAAGAAGAAGTAGGGCCTAGCAAATGACCGACAAAAAAGTTACTCGACTGCGTCGCGCTCGCAAAGCACGCCTGAAAATGCACGAGCTCGAAGCCGTGCGTCTGTGCGTGTTCCGCTCCTCGCAGCACATCTACGCCCAGGTCATCTCGGCCGACGGCAGCAAGGTTCTGGCAAGTGCCTCGACCTTGGACAAAGAACTGCGTGATGGCGCCACCGGCAACATCGACGCGGCCACTAAGGTTGGCAAGCTGGTAGCTGAGCGTGCGAAAGCCGCCGGTGTATCTCAAGTTGCCTTTGACCGTTCCGGCTTCAAGTACCACGGCCGCGTCAAGGCGCTGGCTGATGCTGCTCGTGAAGGCGGGCTGGAGTTCTAAGTTATGGCAAATAACGATCAAAAGCGCGACGAAGGCTACATCGAGAAGCTGGTTCAAGTTAACCGCGTAGCCAAAACCGTTAAAGGCGGCCGTATCTTCACTTTCACCGCGCTGACCGTGGTAGGTGATGGCAAGGGTCGTGTTGGCTTTGGCCGTGGCAAATCGCGCGAAGTACCTGCCGCGATCCAGAAAGCCATGGAAGCTGCTCGTCGCAACATGATTCAGGTTGACCTGAAGGGCACCACCCTGCAGTACGCCACCAAGGCCGCCCACGGCGCCTCGAAGGTCTACATGCAGCCTGCCTCGGAAGGTACCGGTATCATCGCCGGTGGCGCAATGCGTGCCGTCCTGGAAGTTGCTGGCGTTCAGAACGTCCTGGCCAAGTGCTACGGCTCGACCAACCCGGTGAACGTGGTTCACGCCACCTTCAAGGGTCTGAAAGCCATGCAATCCCCTGAGTCCATTGCTGCCAAGCGCGGCAAGACTGTTGAGGAGATCTTCTGATCATGGCAACCGTAAAAGTAACGCTGATCAAAAGCACCGCCGGCCGTCTGCCTAACCACAAACTGTGCGTTAAGGGTCTGGGTCTGCGTCGCATCGGTCACACTGTAGAAGTCCAGGATACTCCCGAGAACCGCGGGATGATCAACAAGGCTTACTACATGCTGAAGGTCGAGGGTTAATCGATGAAACTCAATGATCTGAGTCCAGCGCCGGGTTCCCGTCGCGAGAAGCACCGTCCGGGCCGTGGTATCGGTAGCGGTCTGGGCAAGACCGGTGGCCGTGGTCACAAAGGTCAGACCTCCCGCTCCGGTGGCTCCATCGCTCCAGGCTTCGAAGGCGGTCAACAGCCGCTGCACCGTCGCCTGCCGAAGTTCGGCTTCGTTTCCCTGAAAGCCATGGACCGCGCCGAAGTGCGTCTGTCCGAGCTGGCCAAGGTGGAAGGCGATCTGATCACCGTTCAGTCCCTCAAGGACGCCAACGTGATCGGCCAGCACGTACAGCGCGTGAAAATCATGCTGTCGGGCGAAGTCACTCGCGCAGTCACCCTCAAGGGTATCGCCGTCACCAAAGGTGCACGTGCGGCTATCGAAGCAGCTGGCGGCAAGTTCGAGGAATAAATGGCTAAGCAAGGTGCTCTCTCTTCGCTCGGTAAGGGCGGGATGTCGGAACTCTGGGCTCGTCTGCGCTTTCTGTTCATGGCGATCATCGTCTATCGGATTGGCGCGCACATCCCAGTGCCAGGCATTAACCCGGACCGTCTCGCGGATCTGTTCCGGCAGAATGAGGGGACCATTCTTAGCTTGTTCAACATGTTTTCCGGTGGCGCGCTGGAGCGCATGAGCATCTTTGCACTGGGGATCATGCCGTACATCTCGGCATCGATCATCATGCAGCTCATGACCGCTGTCAGCCCGCAGCTGGAGCAGTTGAAGAAGGAAGGTGAAGCTGGCCGTCGCAAGATCAGCCAGTACACCCGCTACGGCACCGTTATCCTGGCGCTGGTTCAAGCCATTGGCATGTCCATTGGCCTGGCCAACCAGGGCGTGGCGTTTTCTGCGGGCCTGGGCTTCCATGTCGTCGCCGTCTCCACCTTCGTGGCGGGCGCGATGTTCATGATGTGGCTCGGCGAGCAGATTACCGAGCGCGGTGTGGGCAACGGTATCTCGATGTTGATCTTCGCAGGTATCGTTGCCGGTCTTCCGAGAGCAATCGGGCAGTCTTTCGAGTCTGCGCGCACAGGCGATATCAACATTTTCGCCCTGGTCGCTATCGGTTTGCTGGCAGTAGCGATTATCGGCTTCGTGGTGTTCATTGAGCGTGGTCAGCGTCGTATCGCCGTTCACTACGCCAAGCGTCAGCAGGGCCGCAAGGTCTTCGCTGCGCAGACCAGCCACCTGCCGCTGAAGGTGAACATGGCGGGCGTAATCCCGGCCATTTTCGCGAGCAGCATCTTGCTGTTCCCGGCTTCGCTGGGTGCCTGGTTCGGTCAGTCCGAAGGTATGGGCTGGCTGCAGGACATCTCGCAGTCGATCGCTCCTGGTCAGCCGTTGAACATTCTGCTGTTTAGTGCAGGGATCATTTTCTTCTGCTTCTTCTACACAGCGTTGATGTTCAACCCGAAAGACGTAGCGGAAAACCTGAAGAAGTCCGGTGCCTTTATTCCGGGTATCCGTCCTGGTGAGCAGTCGGCGCGCTACATTGATGGCGTCCTGACCCGTCTGACCATGTTCGGTGCTCTTTACATGATGGCCGTGTGCCTTCTGCCCCAGTTCCTGGTGGTGGCAGCAAACGTGCCGTTCTACCTTGGCGGGACCTCGTTGCTGATTGTGGTAGTGGTTGTGATGGACTTCATGTCCCAAGTACAATCGCACCTCGTTTCGCACCAGTACGAATCCCTGATGAAGAAAGCCAACCTGAAAGGCTACGGCGGCAGCGGTCTGCTGCGCTGATTTAGCCCCTTAAGGTTCGAGGAGTCGGTAATGAAAGTTCGTGCATCGGTGAAAAAGCTGTGCCGCAACTGCAAGATCATTCGTCGCGAAGGTATCGTGCGCGTGATCTGCAGCGCGGAACCGCGTCACAAGCAGCGCCAAGGCTGAGTGTGATCCGCGCTTCAAACCCAGCAGCTAGTGTGCTGCTGGGTTGATTATTCGTTTCTACAGCGATATTATCTCGCGCCCTATTTCTTGGCTTCCGGGGCGTAGGTAGCTGTCAATTGGAGTCCCACTGAATGGCCCGTATTGCAGGCGTCAACATTCCAGATAACAAGCATACTGTTATCTCGCTGACCTACATCTATGGTGTCGGTCGCACTACCGCGCAGAAAATCTGTGCGGACGCTGGTGTAAACCCAGCCGCTAAGATCAAGGATCTGAGCGACGAGCAAATCGAAACCCTGCGTGGCGAAGTCGCGAAGTTCACCACCGAAGGTGACCTGCGCCGTGACATCAACATGAAGATCAAGCGCTTGATGGACCTGGGTTGCTACCGCGGCCTGCGTCATCGTAAAGGTCTGCCGGTTCGCGGTCAGCGCACCAAGACCAACGCACGCACCCGTAAGGGCCCGCGTAAGCCGATCCGCAAGTAATCGCCCAGGAATATAGACATGGCAAAACCTGCTGCTCGTCCTCGTAAAAAAGTCAAAAAGACAGTGGTTGATGGCATCGCCCACATCCATGCGTCTTTCAACAACACCATCGTGACCATCACCGACCGTCAGGGCAACGCACTGTCCTGGGCTACTTCCGGTGGTTCGGGTTTCCGTGGTTCGCGCAAATCCACCCCGTTCGCAGCTCAGATCGCTGCTGAGCGTGCTGGTCAAGCTGCGCTGGAATATGGTCTGAAGAACCTCGACGTCAACGTCAAGGGTCCAGGTCCAGGTCGTGAATCCGCCGTTCGTGCACTGAACAGCTGCGGCTACAAGATCGCCAGCATCACCGACGTGACGCCAATCCCGCACAACGGGTGCCGTCCGCCGAAGAAGCGTCGCGTGTAATCAGGAGACAGATAAATGGCACGTTACATTGGTCCAAAATGCAAACTGTCTCGCCGTGAAGGCACTGACCTGTTCCTGAAGAGCGGCGTTCGCGCTCTGGAATCGAAGTGCAACATCGAAGCAGCCCCAGGTATCCACGGCCAGCGCCGTGGCCGTCAGTCCGACTACGGTACCCAGCTGCGCGAGAAACAAAAAGTCCGTCGTATCTACGGTGTTCTGGAGCGTCAGTTCCGCGGTTACTACCAAGCTGCTGCCTCGAAAAAAGGCGCAACCGGTGAGAACCTGCTGCAACTGCTTGAGTGCCGTCTGGATAACGTCGTCTACCGTATGGGCTTCGGCTCGACTCGTTCCGAGTCCCGTCAGCTGGTTTCGCACAAAGCGATCAGCGTCAACGGTAAGACTGTGAACATTCCATCCTACCAAGTTCGTCCGGGTGACGTGGTCTCGGTTCGCGAGAAGTCGCTGAACCAGCTGCGCATTGTTCAAGCCCTTGAACTGTGCGCCCAGCGTGGCCGCGTTGAGTGGGTTGACGTGGATGCTGCTAAAAAGTCGGGCGTTTTCAAGAACGTTCCTGCTCGCAGCGACCTGTCCGCCGACATCAACGAAAACCTGATTGTCGAGCTCTACTCCAAGTAAGGGCTAGAAAATAGGTGCATCCATGCAGATTTCGGTAAATGAGTTTCTGACACCCCGTCACATCGACGTGCAGGTTGTCAGTCCAACCCGCGCCAAGATCACGCTCGAGCCTCTCGAGCGTGGCTTCGGCCATACCCTGGGCAACGCGCTGCGCCGCATCCTGTTGTCCTCCATGCCTGGCTGTGCAGTAGTCGAGGCCGAGATCGATGGCGTACTCCACGAGTACTCCGCGATCGAAGGTGTTCAGGAAGACGTCATTGAAATCCTGTTGAACCTGAAAGGCCTGGCTATCAAACTGCACGGTCGTGACGAAGTTACGCTGACCTTGTCGAAAAAGGGTTCGGGGGTGGTTACCGCTGCCGATATTCAGCTGGATCACGATGTCGAGATCGTCAACCCCGATCACGTAATCGCGAACCTGGCGTCCAACGGCGCCCTGAACATGAAGCTCACCGTAGCTCGTGGTCGCGGTTACGAGCCGGCCGACTCCCGTCAGACTGACGAAGACGAAAGCCGCAGCATTGGCCGTCTCCAGCTGGACGCTTCGTTCAGCCCGGTGCGTCGTATCGCCTACGTGGTCGAGAACGCCCGTGTTGAACAGCGTACCAACCTGGACAAGCTGGTCATCGATCTGGAAACCAACGGTACCCTGGATCCTGAAGAGGCTATCCGTCGTGCCGCGACCATCCTGCAACAGCAGCTGGCCGCGTTCGTCGACCTCAAAGGTGACAGCGAGCCGGTTGTGGTCGAGCAGGAAGACGAGATCGATCCGATCCTGCTGCGCCCGGTTGACGACCTGGAACTGACCGTACGTTCGGCCAACTGCCTCAAGGCGGAGAACATCTACTACATCGGCGACCTGATTCAGCGTACCGAAGTAGAGCTGTTGAAGACTCCTAACCTGGGCAAGAAGTCCCTGACTGAAATCAAGGACGTCCTGGCCTCCCGTGGTCTTTCCCTCGGCATGCGCCTCGACAACTGGCCGCCTGCAAGTCTTAAGAAAGACGACAAGGCGACTGCCTGATCGTCGTAATCACCGAACGTAGTGTTTGGTAAGGAATGAATCATGCGTCATCGTAAAAGTGGACGTCACCTGAGCCGTACCAGCTCTCACCGCAAGGCTATGTTCCAGAACATGGCAGTGTCGCTGATCGAGCACGAGCTGATCAAAACCACCCTGCCGAAAGCCAAGGAACTGCGTCGCGTTGCCGAGCCGCTGATCACCCTGGCCAAGGAAGACAGCGTCGCCAACCGTCGTCTGGCCTTCGATCGTACCCGTTCGAAGTCCGCCGTTGGCAAACTGTTCAACGACCTGGGCAAGCGTTACGCCACCCGTCAGGGCGGCTACCTGCGCATCCTGAAGTGCGGTTTCCGCGCTGGCGACAACGCGCCTATGGCGTACGTCGAGCTGGTTGATCGTCCGGTCGGTGGTGCTGTAGAAGCTGCCGAGTAAGACGTTCTGTCTGCTGCAAAGAACCGGGCCTAGGCCCGGTTTTTTGTTGCCTTATGAATTGTTATTTTCTATTGATGTAAGTCAGGTAATGAATTTGTTCTTGTAACATGGGTCGACAATACTCTCTCCAAGCCGATTAGCCGGCCGTTCAAGACCGATCAGGAGAGCCCATGAGCAAGATTCTCACCACCGCAAGCGGCGCGCCCGTAGCCGACAACCAGAACTCCCGTTCCGCAGGCCCTCGCGGCCCGCTGCTGCTCGACGATTTCCACCTGGTCGAGAAACTCGCCCACTTCAACCGCGAGAACATCCCTGAGCGTCGCGTGCACGCCAAGGGCTCCGGCGCCTATGGC
This sequence comes from Pseudomonas sp. BW16M2, assembly GCF_014268865.1. Taxonomy (NCBI): domain Bacteria; kingdom Pseudomonadati; phylum Pseudomonadota; class Gammaproteobacteria; order Pseudomonadales; family Pseudomonadaceae; genus Pseudomonas; species Pseudomonas sp. BW16M2. The sequence goes on from NZ_JABWRI010000038.1 coordinate 34,913, forward strand.
ACCTTCACAGTCACCCGCGATATCACCGAACTTACCAGTGCCAAATTGTTCGACAGCATCGGCAAGCAGACCGAGACGTTCCTGCGCTTCTCCACCGTGGGTGGCGAACGCGGCTCGGCGGACACCGAGCGCGACCCGCGTGGTTTCGCGGTGAAGTTTTACACCGAGGAAGGCAACTGGGACATCGTCGGCAACAACACGCCGGTGTTCTTCATTCGTGATCCGCTGAAGTTTCCCGACTTCATCCACACCCAGAAGCGCCACCCGCAGACCAACCTGAAGAACGCGCAGATGATGTGGGACTTCTGGTCGCACTCGCCCGAGGCGCTGCACCAGGTCACCATCCTGTTCTCCGACCGCGGCATCCCGGACGGCTACCGCCACATGCACGGTTTCGGCAGCCACACCTACAGCCTGGTCAACGCCAAGGGTGAGCGCACCTGGGTCAAGTGGCACTTCAAGACCCAGCAGGGCATCAAGAACCTGGCGCCGGCCGAGGCCGCCCGTCTGGCGGGCAGCGACCCGGACTACGCCCAGCGCGACCTGTTCCAGGCCATCGAGCGCGGTGACTTCCCGCGTTGGAGCGTGTGTATCCAGGTGATGAGCGAAGCCGAGGCCGCCAGCCGCGACGAGAACCCCTTCGACGTGACCAAGACCTGGTCGCAGAAGGACTACCCGTTGATCGAGGTCGGCGTGCTGGAACTCAACCGCAACCCGCTCAACTACTTCGCCGAAGTCGAGCAGGCGGCGTTCGGTCCCAGCAACATGGTGCCCGGGGTCGGCCTGTCGCCGGACCGCATGCTGCAGGGTCGCGTGTTCGCCTATGCCGATGCGCACCGCTACCGCGTAGGCACCAACCACCAGCACTTGCCGGTCAATGCGCCACGCTGCCCGGTGCACAGCTACCAGCGCGATGGTTCCATGGCCACCGGCGCCTACGGCAGTGCTCCTAACTACGAGCCAAACAGCTACGCGGACGTACCGAAGCAGTCGCCGCGCCATGCAGAGCCGGCATTGGCCCTGAACGGTTCGGCGGACCGCTACGACCACCGCGAAGACAACGACTACTACAGCCACGCCGGCGCGCTGTTCCGCCTGATGAGCGATGAGCAGAAAGCGCTGTTGATCGGCAACATCGCCGGCACCATGGCGGGCGTCAGCGAGGATGTCGTCCAGCGTCAACTGCAGTACTTCTTCAAGGCTGATCCAGCCTACGGAGAAGGGATCGCCAAGGCCTTGGGCATCAATCTGGCCTAATCGAAGTGATAACAAGAACCGCCCTCGTTTGGGCGGTTTTTCAATGAATATCACTACTGTTTAGCCGATTATTTGCTTCTAATTGCGCGTTTTTCAGTGACCGCGAGCAAAACCTGGTTCACACTATGTCCCATAGACGTATTCACAGGGAGAAGCAGGGCGATGCAAGGTCACCCGGACGTAATCAACTACCTCGTCACGTTGCTGAAGGGCGAACTGGCAGCACGCGATCAGTACTTCATTCACTCGCGGATGTACGAAGACTGGGGCTTGGGCAAGCTCTACGAGCGTATCAACCACGAGATGGAAGAAGAGACGCAGCACGCCGACGCCCTGATGCGCCGTATCCTCATGCTCGAAGGCACCCCGGACATGCGCGCCGATGACCTGCACGTGGGCAGCACCGTGCCGGAGATGATCGAGGCCGATCTGAAGCTCGAGTACAAGGTCCGTGCCGCGCTGTGCAAGGGCATCGAGCTGTGCGAGCTGCACAAGGACTACATCAGCCGCGACATCCTGCGCGCGCAGTTGGCCGATACCGAAGAAGATCACACCTACTGGCTGGAGAAGCAGCAGGGGCTGATCAAGGCCATTGGCCTGGAGAATTACCTGCAGTCGCAGATGTAAGTTATCCACAGCTCTACGAAAAAGCCCCTGGCACTCACAGTACCAGGGGCTTCTTCATGTTGCCGACGGCACTCAGGCCCGGTCACGCTCCAGCAGCGGCTTGAGGTAGTGGCCGGTATACGATTGCTTCTTCTCGGCCAGCTCTTCCGGCGTACCACAAGCAATGATCTGCCCACCCTTGGAGCCGCCCTCCGGCCCCAGGTCCACCAGCCAGTCGGCAGTCTTGATCACATCCAGGTTGTGCTCGATCACCACCACGGTATTGCCGTGGTCACGCAGGCGGTGCAACACGTCCAGCAGCTGCTGGATATCGGCGAAATGCAGGCCGGTGGTCGGTTCGTCGAGGATGTACAGGGTCTTGCCGGTGTCGCGCTTGGACAGCTCGCGCGATAGCTTGACCCGTTGCGCCTCACCGCCCGACAGGGTGGTCGCCGATTGCCCCAGCTTGATGTACGACAGGCCGACATCCATCAGCGTCTGCAGCTTGCGCGCCAGGGCCGGGACCGCGTCGAAAAACTCGCGGGCATCCTCGATGGTCATTTCCAGCACCTCGTGGATGTTCTTGCCCTTGTACTTGATCTCCAGGGTTTCGCGGTTGTAGCGCTTGCTCTTGCACACATCGCAGGGCACGTAGATGTCCGGCAGGAAGTGCATTTCCACCTTGATCAGGCCATCGCCCTGGCAGGCTTCGCAGCGCCCGCCCTTGACGTTGAACGAGAAGCGCCCGGGGCCGTAGCCGCGGGAGCGCGACTCCGGCACGCCGGCGAACAGCTCGCGGATCGGCGTGAAGATGCCGGTGTAGGTCGCCGGGTTGGACCGAGGCGTGCGGCCGATCGGGCTCTGGTCGATATCCACCACCTTGTCCAGGTGCTGCAGGCCATCGACGCTGGCGTGCGGCGCGGCCTCCAGGCTGCTCGCGCCGTTGAGCGCGGTGGCGGCGAGGGGGAACAGGGTGTTGTTGATCAGCGTCGACTTGCCCGAGCCGGACACGCCGGTCACGCAGGTCAGCAGGCCGATCGGCACTTCCAGGTCGACGTTCTGCAGGTTGTTGCCGCGCGCGCCCTTGAGCTTGAGCGACAGCTTCTTGTTGCGGGGTGTGCGCTTGGCCGGGACGACGATCTTCTTGCGCCCGGACAGGTACTTGCCGGTCAGCGAGTCGGGGTGCGCCATGACCTCTTCGGGCGAGCCCTCGGCGACGATCTGGCCGCCATGCACGCCGGCGCCCGGGCCGATATCCACCACGTAGTCGGCCAGGCGGATGGCGTCCTCGTCGTGCTCGACCACGATCACGGTGTTGCCCAGGTCGCGCAGGTGGTTGAGGGTGGCCAGCAGGCGGTCGTTGTCCCGTTGATGAAGGCCGATGGACGGTTCATCGAGGATGTACATCACCCCGACCAGGCCGGCGCCGATCTGGCTGGCCAGGCGGATCCGCTGGGCCTCGCCGCCGGACAGGGTATCGGCGCTGCGGTCCAGCGTCAGGTAGTCGAGACCGACGTTGACCAGGAACTGCAGGCGCTCGCAGATCTCCTTGAGGATCTTCGCCGCGATCTCGCCACGACGTCCGGTGAGGGTCAGCTCGCCGAAGTAGTTGCTGGCTTCGCCGATCGGCAGGTTGGTCACCGCCGGCAAGGTCTTCTCGCCGACCCACACATGGCGCGCTTCGCGACGCAGGCGGGTACCGCGGCAGTCGGGGCAGGGCTGGGTGCCGAGGAACTTGGCCAGCTCTTCACGCACGGTGGCCGACTCGGTCTCGCGGTAGCGGCGCTCGAGGTTGGGCACGATGCCCTCGAAGGGGTGCGAGCGCTTGACGATGTCGCCACGGTCGTTGAGGTACTTGAAATCGACGCTCTGCTTGCCGCTGCCCTGCAGGATGACCTTCTGGTGTTCGGCCGACAGCTCGCCGAACGGTTCCTCGAGGCTGAAACCGTAGTGCGCGGCGAGTGAGCCAAGCATCTGGAAGTAATAGACGTTGCGCCGGTCCCAGCCACGTATCGCGCCTTCGGCCAGGGTCAGCTCGGCGTTGACCAGGCGCTTGGTGTCGAAGAACTGCTTCACCCCCAGGCCGTCGCAGGTCGGGCAGGCACCGGCCGGGTTGTTGAAGGAGAACAGCTTGGGCTCCAGCTCGCTGATCGCATGGCCGCACACCGGGCAGGCAAAGCGCGCCGAGAAGATCACTTCCTCGCCGTCCTCGCCGTCCATCGGCGCAACCAGGGCAATGCCGTCGGCCAGCTTGAGCGCGGTCTCGAACGACTCGGCCAGGCGCTGCTGCAGGTCGGCGCGGACCTTGAAGCGGTCGACCACGACATCGATGCTGTGCTTCTTCTGTTTATCCAGCTTGGGCAGTTCGTCGAGCTCGTAGAGCTTGCCGTTGACCCGCGCGCGGACGAAGCCCTGGGCACGCAGTTCGTCGAACACCGCCAGGTGCTCGCCCTTGCGCTCGCGGATCACCGGGGCCAGCAGCATCAGCTTGCTGCCTTCGGGCTTTTCCAGCACCAGGTCGACCATCTGGCTGATCGTTTGCGCTTCCAGCGGGATGTCATGGTCCGGGCAGCGTGGAGTACCGACGCGGGCATAGAGCAGGCGCAGGTAGTCGTAGATTTCAGTGATGGTGCCGACGGTCGAGCGCGGGTTGTGCGAGGTCGACTTCTGCTCGATGGAGATCGCCGGTGACAGGCCTTCGATGGTGTCGACGTCGGGCTTTTCCATCATCGACAGGAACTGCCGGGCATAGGCCGACAGCGATTCGACGTAGCGGCGCTGGCCTTCAGCGTACAGCGTGTCGAACGCCAGCGAAGACTTGCCGGATCCGGACAGGCCGGTGATCACGATCAGTTTGTCCCGGGGCAGGGTCAGGTCGATGTTCTTCAGGTTGTGGGTACGCGCCCCACGGATCAGGATCTTGTCCACTACGGCCTCGCTCGGCGGGCATAAACAAAGGAGTATACGGCGCGCTGCCATGACGCGGCAAAGCGTCGCGTATATGCCGCCAAGGCGTCGGACTGATAGAATCGCCGCCGGTTCACACGAGGTTAATCCATGCACGACACCCACAACGAGCGCATGAGTGGCAGCGAAACCCGCGCCGCCAGCGGCCTGGCCCTGGTCTTCGCCTTTCGTATGCTGGGCATGTTCATGGTACTGCCGGTGCTGGCCACCTACGGCATGGACCTGGCCGGTGCCACGCCTGCACTGATTGGCCTGGCCATCGGTGCCTACGGCCTGACCCAGGCCGTGCTGCAGATTCCGTTCGGGGTGATTTCCGACCGCATCGGCCGCCGTCCGGTGATCTACGTGGGGTTGATCATCTTCGCCCTGGGCAGCGTGCTGGCGGCCCAGGCCGACTCTATCTGGGGCGTGATCGCCGGGCGCATCCTGCAGGGCGCGGGGGCGATTTCCGCGGCGGTGATGGCGTTGTTGTCCGACCTGACCCGTGAGCAGCACCGGACCAAGGCCATGGCCATGATCGGCATGAGCATCGGCCTGTCGTTCGCCGTGGCGATGGTGGTCGGCCCACTGTTGACCCGCGCCTTTGGCTTGTCAGGATTGTTCCTCGCCACCGCAGGACTTGCCCTGGTCGGCATCGGCCTGATCGCCTTCGTGGTGCCCAGCTCGCACAACGTGTTGACCCATCGCGAATCCGGTGTCGCCCGTCAGGCCCTCGGTCCGACCCTGCGCAATCCGGACCTTCTGCGCCTGGATATCAGCATCTTCGTGCTGCACGCGATCCTGATGGCCAGCTTCGTGGCGCTGCCCCTGGCCTTCGTCGAGCGCGGCGGGCTGCCCAAGGAACAGCACTGGTGGGTGTACCTGACCGCGTTGCTGGTTTCATTTTTTGCAATGATCCCCTTCATCATCTACGGGGAAAAGAAGCGCAAGATGAAACGCGTGTTGCTCGGCGCGGTCAGTGTCCTGCTGCTGGTGGAGGTGTTCTTCTGGCAGTGGGCTGACAACTTGCGCGGACTGGTGATCGGCACCGTGGTATTCTTTACTGCATTCAACCTGCTGGAGGCATCCTTGCCTTCGCTGGTCAGCAAGGTGTCGCCTGCCGGTGGCAAAGGGACGGCGATGGGGGTGTACTCCACCAGCCAGTTCCTCGGCGCCGCACTGGGAGGCATCCTCGGTGGCTGGTTGTTCCAGCACGGTGGCTTGAGCATGGTGTTCCTCGGATGTGCCGTGTTGTGCGTCCTGTGGTTGCTCACTGCGTTGCGCATGAACGAGCCGCCGTACGTGACCAGCCTGCGCATGCCGCTGACGCCGGAAGCGGTCCGGGAAGCCGGGCTGACCGAGCGCCTGCTGGCCGTGCCGGGTGTGACCGACGCCGTGGTGGTGGCAGAAGAAGCCGCCATCTATATCAAACTGGATACGAAAATTTTGGACCGTGCGACCCTCGAGCGTCTGGTGAACCCAGCCTCTGCGGCGTGCGAAGCCTAGGAGAACGTTATGGCCCGTGGGGTTAACAAAGTCATTCTGGTCGGTACCTGCGGTCAGGATCCCGAAGTCCGCTACCTGCCCAACGGTAACGCCGTGACCAACCTGAGCCTGGCCACCAGCGAGCAGTGGACCGACAAGCAGTCGGGCCAGAAGGTCGAGCGTACCGAGTGGCACCGTGTGTCGCTGTTCGGCAAGGTCGCCGAGATTGCCGGCGAGTACCTGCGCAAGGGTTCGCAGTGCTACATCGAAGGCAAGCTGCAGACCCGCGAGTGGGAAAAGGACGGTATCAAGCGCTACACCACCGAGATCATCGTCGACATCAACGGCACCATGCAGTTGCTCGGTGGTCGTCCGCAGGGTCAGCAGGGTGGTGGCGACCAATACAACCAGGGTGGTGGTAACAACTACAACCAGGGTGGCCAGCAGCAGTACAACCAGGCTCCGCGCCAGCAGGCTCCGCGTCCGCAGCAGGCGCCACAGCGCCCAGCGCCGCAACAGCCGGCTCCGCAGCCAGCCGCTGACTTCGACAGCTTCGACGACGATATTCCGTTCTGATACTTCCTGGGGGCGCCAACGGTGCCCCAGCGAAACAGAGCTGAAACAAGAAACCCGCTTCATGCATGAAGCGGGTTTCTTTTTGTCTGGACAACCGGCATGTCGATAAGGTGCCAGCCAGGATCAGCCTGCTTCGAGTGCCGCCCTGGCAAACTGGGCGTCCAGTTCCGGTGTCGCTCCGCTGATGCCGATGCCGCCGATGTGTTTGCCGTTCACATCCATGATCGGCAAGCCGCCCTCCAGCAAGGTGAAGCCGGGCAGCGAGGCATAGGGATTGGCGGGTAACGCGGCGCTGCGCTCACCGAGCGAGCGGGACGACAGAGGGAAACGGGCGGATGTCTCGGCCTTGAGCTGCGCGACCTGGATGCTGCCGCTGCTGGTGCCATCCATGCGCTGGAAGTACTTCAGGTTGCCGTGGTTGTCGACGATGCTGATGACGATGGCAAAGCCTTGGGCACGGGCGGCACGTTCTGCGGCATCGGCCATGCTCCGCGCGCGCTCGGTTGTGATCTGCTGGGTGGTGGGAGGCGTGTGAACATTGTCTGCCGTCGCCGCTACGGTGGGTTGAAGGAACACCGAAGTGCCAATCAAGAGGGTGGTCAAAAGGTACTTGATGTTCATGCCCGTGAGCCTCGTCCATGTGTGGCCCGTTAACCTAACAGGCACAGGATATTTCGGGACGTAGTACGTTTCCGATAGCGACGTAGGAGCGCGCAATTGCCGACGTAGTGCTGTTCTTGAATGCCGTCATCTGGCTTGAACTTTGGAGGTGACGATGGCTATCGTCACGCTCCTCCCATTCAGGAACCGAGACATGGATGTGCTCATGGGACTGCTGGCGGCTGTACTCTGGGGAGCCACCGACTTTCTGGTCGGCATGAATGCCCGGGCGGTCGGCGTAAGGCGGGCGGTATTCTTCGGACAGTTGTTGGGCCTGTTGTTGATGGGGCTCATCATTGCCGTATCTTCCCAGCAACTCATCAAGATGGTCGCGGCCCCGGCGAGCGTGCTGCTGCTCGCCTGCCTGGCGGCGCTGTGCACCCTGAGCGGCGCATTGGCACTGTCGAAGGCATTCGCGATCGGCAAGACCTCGGTGGTGGCGCCGCTGGTGACTTCCTATGGCGTGTTCACCACGCTGCTGGCCTGGCTGGGTGGCGAGACGCTGGGCACCTGGCAGATCTTCGGGTTGCTGACCTGCTTCCTGGGTGTGGTCCTGGCCAGCCGTGAGGCAAAGGGCGGCAGTGGACAAGCGCGTGCGGGCGGTCGTCTGTCGGTCGGCTTCGCCCTGCTGGCGGCGTTGCTGTATGGCGTCAGCTTCTGGGTCCAGGGCAAGTACGCACTGCCAGTGCTGGGGCCGGTGAACATGCTGGCGCTGGGCTACGGAGTAGGGGGTCTGTTCCTGCTGCCTGAAGCGCTGCGAATGCTTCGAGACCAGGTTACGGTCAGGCTCAAGACCTGGGGCACCTTGTGTGGTGCCAGCCTTTTCAACCTGGGAGGTTTCTCGGCGTTTTCCTGGGGCGCGTTGCATGGCTCGATCGCGGTCGTCACGGTGATCAGCACCTTGTCCGGAGGCATTGCCGCCATTCTCGGCTTCCTGTTCTACCGTGAGCGCCTGTCCCTGCTGCAGGTCGTCGGGGTGATCCTGGTGCTGGCGGGCGCGGTCCTGTTGCATCTGTATGGATAAGGCGGCGATTTGCCTTGCGCCTGATCCAGATCATCGCGCTTTGCGGATTCTTGACTAGGCTTAACAGTTGGCGGTGTCTGTCCACCGCTACCGTGAAGTCCCTGAGGCGCCGGCCAAGTCCCGCGCGCCCAAGAATCTGATCAGGAGTGCACGATGGATCTCAACCGTCGGCAATTCTTCAAGGTCGCCGCCGTCGGCCTTGGAGGCTCGAGCCTTGCGGCGTTGGGCATGGCCCCGACACCCGCGTTCGCCGAGCAGGTGCGCCACTTCAAGCTGGCGCATACCAAAGAAACCCGTAACACCTGCCCTTATTGCTCGGTCGGTTGCGGCCTGATCATGTACAGCCAGGGTGACGCGGGCAAGAACGTCAAACAGAATATCATCCACATCGAGGGCGACGCGGACCATCCGGTCAACCGCGGCACCCTGTGCCCGAAAGGCGCCGGCCTGCTGGACTTTATCCACAGCCCCAGCCGCCTCAAGTACCCCGAGGTGCGCAAGCCGGGCAGCAGCGAGTGGACCCGCATCGAATGGGACGAGGCCCTCGACCGCGTCGCCGACCTGATGAAACAGGACCGCGACGCCAATTTCATCGAGAAGAACGCCCAGGGCCAGACGGTCAACCGCTGGCTCACCACGGGCTTTCTCGCCGCGTCCGCCGCTTCCAGCGAAGCGGGCTACATGACGCACAAGGTGATCCGTTCGCTGGGCATGCTGGGGTTCGATAACCAGGCGCGTGTCTGACACGGCCCGACGGTGGCAAGTCTTGCCCCGACGTATGGCCGTGGCGCGATGACCAATCACTGGTCTGACATCGCCAACGCAAACCTGGTCCTGGTGATGGGCGGCAACGCCGCTGAAGCGCACCCGTGCGGCTTCAAGTGGGTGACCGAAGCCAAGGCGCACAACAAGGCGCGGCTGATCGTGGTCGACCCGCGGTTTACCCGTACCGCCTCGGTGGCCGATTACTACGCGCCAATCCGCACCGGCAGCGACATCGCCTTCATGGGCGGGCTGATCAACTACCTGCTGAGCAACGACAAGATCCAGCACGAGTACGTGCGCAATTACACCGACGTGTCGTTCATCGTCAAAGAGAACTATGGCTTCGAGGACGGACTGTTCAGCGGCTATGACGCGGCCAAGCGCGTGTACGCCGACAAGTCCGGCTGGGGCTACGAACTGGGCGAGGACGGTTTCGCCAAGGTCGATCCGACCCTGCAGCACCCGCGTTGCGTCTACCAGCTGATGAAGCAGCACTACAGCCGCTACACGCCGGAACTGGCGAGCATGACCTGCGGCATGCCCCAGGACCAGATGATGAAGATCTGGGAAGAGATCGCCACCTGCTCGGTACCGGGCAAGACCATGACGATCCTCTATGCCTTGGGCTGGACCCAGCACTCCATCGGTGCGCAGATCATCCGCAGCGCGGCCATGGTGCAGCTGCTGCTGGGCAACGTCGGCATGCCGGGCGGCGGGGTCAACGCCCTGCGCGGTCACTCCAACATCCAGGGCCTGACCGACCTGGGGCTGCTGTCGAACTCGCTGCCGGGTTACCTGACCCTGGCCGGTGATGCCGAGCAGGACTACGCCGCCTACATCGACAAGCGCGCCTCCAAGCCGCTGCGACCGGGGCAGCTGTCGTACTGGCAGAACTACGGCAAGTTCCACGTCAGCCTGATGAAGGCCTGGTACGGCGCCAACGCCACCGCCGCCAACAACTGGGGCTACGACTGGCTGCCCAAGCTCGACGTGCCGGCCTACGACGTGCTGCGCATGTTCGAGATGATGGGCCAGGGCAAGGTCAACGGCTACATGTGCCAGGGCTTCAACCCGATCGCCGCGCTGCCGGACAAGAACCGCGTCACCGCGGCCCTGGCCAAGCTCAAATGGCTGGTGATCATGGACCCGCTGGCCACCGAGACTTCCGAGTTCTGGCGCAACGCCGGCGCGTTCAACGACGTCGACACCGCCAACATCCAGACCGAGGTGATCCGCCTGCCCACCACTTGCTTCGCCGAGGAAGACGGCTCGCTGGTCAACAGCAGCCGCTGGCTGCAGTGGCACTGGAAGGGAGCCGACGGTCCGGGCGAGACCCGTACCGACGTGCACATCATGAGTGAGCTGTTCCTGCGCCTGCGCAAGCGTTATCAGGCCGAAGGCGGCGCCTACCCCGACCCGCTGCTCAACCTCAGCTGGCCGTACAAGGTCCCGGAAGAGCCTTCGCCCGAAGAGCTGGCCAAGGAGATGAACGGCTGGGCGGTCAGCGACCTCACCGACGCCACCGGCGCCACGCTCAAGGCCGGTCAGCAACTGGCCGGCTTCGCCCAGATGAAGGACGACGGCAGCACCGCGTCGGGCTGCTGGATCTTCGCCGGCTGCTGGACCGAGCAGGGCAACCAGATGGCCCGGCGCGACAACAGCGACCCGTACGGCATGCACCAGGTGCAGAACTGGGCCTGGGCCTGGCCGGCCAACCGGCGGATCCTCTACAACCGTGCCTCCAGTGACCCGCAAGGCAAGCCGTGGGACCCGGAGAAGAAACGCCTGGTGTGGTGGAACGGCAAGGCCTGGGCCGGCACCGATGTGCCGGACTTCAAGGTCGATTCGCCACCGGAAGCGGGGATGAACCCGTTCATCATGAACCCCGAGGGTGTGGCGCGGTTCTTCGCCATCGACAAGATGGCCGAGGGGCCGTTCCCCGAGCACTACGAGCCGTTCGAGACGCCGATCGGTATCAACCCGCTGCATCCGCAGAACAAGAAGGCCACCAGCAACCCGGCCGGGCGGATCTTCGATTCGGTGTGGGACACCCTCGGCACGCATGACGAGTTCCCCCATGCGGCGACCACCTACCGGCTGACCGAGCACTTCCACTTCTGGAGCAAGCATTGCCGGCTCAACGCCATTGCCCAGCCCGAGCAGTTCGTCGAGATCGGCGAGGTGCTGGCGAACGAGAAGGGCATCAAGGCCGGCGACCGGGTGCGGGTGTCGAGCAAGCGCGGCTATATCGACGCGGTGGCGGTGGTGACCAAGCGGATCCGTCCGCTGCAGGTCAACAACCAGACCGTGCACCAGATCGGCATCCCGTTGCACTGGGGCTTCACTGGCAGCACGCGGCACGGCTTCCTGACCAACACCCTGGTGCCGTTCCTCGGTGATGGCAACACGCAGACGCCGGAGTCCAAGTCGTTCCTCGTCAAAGTGGAGAAACTCTGATGGCCAGCCAAGACATCATCGCCCGCTCGGCCACCACCACCGTACCGCCCTCGGTACGCCAGCAGCAGGAAGTCGCCAAGCTGATCGACACCACCAAGTGCATCGGCTGCAAGGCCTGCCAGGTGGCGTGCTCGGAGTGGAACGAACTGCGTGACGAGGTCGGCCACAACCACGGCACCTACGACAACCCCCAGGACCTCAGCGCCGAGACCTGGACCCTGATGCGCTTCACCGAGCACGAGCGCGACGACGGCAACCTGGAGTGGCTGATCCGCAAGGACGGCTGCATGCACTGTGCCGAGCCAGGTTGCCTGAAGGCTTGCCCGAGCCCGGGGGCGATCATCAAGCACGCCAACGGTATCGTCGACTTCAACCAGGACCACTGCATCGGTTGCGGCTACTGCATCACCGGCTGCCCGTTCAACATCCCGCGTATCTCGCAGAAGGACCACAAGGCGTACAAGTGCACCCTGTGTTCCGACCGCGTGACCGTGGGCCTGGAGCCGGCCTGCGTGAAGACCTGCCCGACCGGGGCGATCGTCTTCGGCAGCAAGGAGGAGATGAAGGTGCATGCCGACGAGCGCATCGTCGACCTGAAGTCGCGGGGATACGAGAACGCCGGGCTGTACGATCCGGATGGCGTCGGCGGCACCCACGTGATGTACGTGCTGCACCACGCCGACACGCCTCGGATCTACGCCGGCCTGCCGGACCAACCGGTGATCAGCCCGCTGGTGGGGCTGTGGAAGGGCTTCAGCAAGCCGCTGGCGCTGCTGGCCATGGGTGCGGCGGTGCTGGCCGGGTTCTTCCACTATGTGCGCGTGGGCCCGCAGCGGGTCGAGGAGGACGAACACCCGGCGCCTGCGGATAACACGGTCCACCCGGTGGACCCGGCGGTGCATGTCTATGATCCGAACCGCCCGGGCGGGCAGGGGGAGCAGCGGCCATGAACGACAACAAGCCTATCCTGCGCTACAACGCCAACGAGCGGAGCAACCACTGGGTCGTGGCGATCCTGTTCGTGCTCGCCGGTCTCTCGGGGCTGGCGCTGTTCCACCCGGCGCTGTTCTGGCTCAGCCACCTGTTCGGCGGCGGGCCGTGGACGCGGATCCTCCACCCGTTCATCGGCGTGGGCATGTTCGTATTCTTCCTCGGGCTGGTGCTGCGCTTCTGGCGCGCCAACTTCATCACCGCCAACGATCGCCTGTGGCTGCGCCGCATCGACCGGGTGATGCTCAACAAGGAAGAGGGCGTGCCGCCGATCGGCAAGTACAACGCCGGGCAGAAGCTGCTGTTCTGGACCTTGCTGGCCTGCATGCTGGTGCTGCTGGTCAGCGGCGTGGTGATCTGGCGCGCGTACTTCAGCCATTGGTTCGGCATCGACGTCATTCGCCTGTCCGCGCTGCTGCATGCCCTGGCGGCGTTCGTGCTGATCCTCAGCATCATCGTGCACATCTATGCCGGGATCTGGATCAAGGGCTCGATCGGCGCCATGCTGCATGGCTGGGTCAGCCGCGCCTGGGCGCGCAAGCACCATGAACTGTGGTACCGGGAAGTGACCGGCGACAAGACGCCGAACAACCACGGTGGAAAAGAAGGATGACCGTTTGAGCACGATTCTCGAACCTGGGCAGATCGAAGCGTCGGCAGTGATGCCGCCGTTTCTGCACCTGCCCGCCGCCCACCTCTTCGAGGTGCGCGCCGCTCGGCTTGAGCAGTTGGCCGAGGGCAATGCCCTGGGTGATTACCTGCGGTTGATGGCCCGGCTGTGCCGGATTCAGCAGCAGCTTGTGGATAACCCACCGGCCGGCCTGCCAGTCGCCGAAGAGCGACAGCGCCTGTGTATAAGTCATGGCCTGCCGCCGCTGGCGGCCGACAGCCTGGTGCGGGAAGGGCCATGGCTGGTCTGGCTGCAGGCGTTGCTCGATCATTTTTCGGCGGAACCTGATGGGCCGTTGGCGGACGCGCTGGCGACATTGCACGGTAGCGATGAGGCTCAGCGCAAAGGCTGGGGCATTGCCCTGCTCGGCGGCCAGTACGACGCGGTGCCGGCGGCGCTGGTGCCCTTTATCGGCGCCGCGTTGCAGGCGGCGTGGTCCAGCTGGCTGCTGGCCTTGCCTGCGCCTGAGCTCAAGCCCGCCGGCAGCCTGGCCCAGTGCCCGGCCTGCGGCTCGCCGGCCATGGCCGGGGTGGTGCGCAATCGTGGCAAGCACAATGGCCTGCGCTACCTGGCCTGCTCGCTGTGTGCCTGCGAATGGCATGTGGTGCGGGTCAAGTGCGTGTACTGCGAGTCGAGCAAGGACCTGCGCTATAGCAACCTCGAGGATGACCGCCACGCGCCGGGCAAGGCGCCGCTGCGCGCCGAGTGCTGCCCGGGGTGCCAGAGCTACCTCAAGCAGTGCTACCTGGAGAACGACGCCGCGGCCGAGCCGTTGGCCGATGACCTGGCGAGCCTGGCGCTGGACATGCGCCTGGATGAAGAGGGTATCCATCGGCTGGCGCCGAACCTGCTGTTGGCGCCGGGGTAGTGTCTACACTGCAATCGAGTTGAACCGGATCGCGGGGCAAGCCCGCTCCCACGCAATGGATGCGATCGGCGTGGGAGCGGGCTTGCCCCGCGATCGCACCCGACCAGACAACGGATCAGTCATAGGTAGTACCGCATGTCTTCTAGCCTCGCCAACGACACCCCACGCTTGCCCTCCATCGATACCCTGCTGCGCCACTTGGTCTGCGCGCCCCTGATCGATCGCCATGGCCGCGATGCGGTGTTGGCCACTTTGCGTCAGTTGCTCGACGACCTGCGCGAGCCAGCTCGCCTCGGCCAACTGAGTGCCACCGAACTGACCGCCGAAGTCCTCCTGGGCCGAGCCGGCGAACGCCTGGCCATCCAGCAGCGCAGCCAGGTGCGCCGGGTGTTCAACCTCACCGGCACGGTACTGCACACCAACCTCGGCCGGGCCTTGCTTCCCGAAGAGGCGGTCGACGCCATGCAGACCGCCGCCCGCTACCCGCTGAACCTGGAGTTCGACCTCGACACCGGCAAGCGCGGCGACCGCGACGACCTGATCGAAGGCCTGATCCGCGAACTGACCGGCGCCGAGGCTGTCACCGTGGTCAACAACAACGCCGCCGCCGTGCTGCTGGCGCTCAACAGCCTGGGCGCGCGCAAGGAAGGGATCATCTCCCGGGGCGAGCTGATCGAGATCGGCGGCGCCTTCCGCATCCCCGACATCATGGCCCGCGCCGGGGTGAAGCTGCACGAGATCGGCACCACCAACCGCACCCACGCCCGCGACTATGAAGGCGCGATCAACCCGCGCACGGGCCTGCTGATGCGTGTGCACTGCAGCAACTACAGCATCCAGGGTTTCACTACCCAGGTGCCCACCGCGGAACTGGCGCGCATCGCCCATGCACATGCGTTGCCGCTGCTTGAAGACCTGGGCAGCGGCAGCCTGCTCGACCTGACCCGCTGGGGTCTGCCGGCCGAGCCGACCGTGCGCCAGGCCCTGGCCGATGGCGCCGACATCGTCACCTTCAGTGGCGACAAACTGCTCGGCGGGCCGCAGGCGGGGATCATCGTCGGGCGCAAGGAGCTGATCGCGAAGATCAAGAAGAACCCGCTCAAGCGTGCCCTGCGGGTGGACAAGATTACCCTTGCGGCACTCGAAGCCGTGTTGGCGCTGTACCGTAATCCGGACCGTCTGGCCGAACGCCTGCCGAGCCTGCGCCTGCTCACCCGGCCCCAGCCCGAGATCGCCGCCCAGGCCGAGCGCCTGGCGCCTGAACTGGCCGCAAGGCTGGGTCCGCAATGGACGGTCAGCGTCGAACCGGCCCTGGGCATGATCGGTAGCGGCAGCCAGCCCGTGGCGCGCCTGCCCAGCGCGGCCTTGTGCATGCGTCCGCAGGTGTCGAAGAAACTGCGTGGGCGCAGCCTGCATGTACTGGAGCGGGCGCTGCGCGACCTACCGGTGCCGGTACTGGGCCGCATCGACGACGATGCCCTGTGGCTCGACCTGCGCCAGCTGGACGACGAGGCCCAGTGGCTGGCGCAACTGCCGGCGTTGCAGTTGGGGCCGGTGCAGTGATCGTCGGTACCGCCGGCCACATCGACCATGGCAAGACCGCGCTGCTCCAGGCCCTGACCGGCCAGGCCGGCGACACGCGCCAGGAGGAGCGTGCCCGGGGCATGACCATCGACCTCGGCTACCGCTATGCGGCACTGGCCGAAGGTGCTCCGCTGACCGGTTTCATCGATGTGCCCGGCCATGAGCGTTTTATCCACAACATGCTCGCCGGCGCCCATGGCATCGATCTGGTGCTGCTGGTGGTCGCCGCCGACGACGGGGTGATGCCACAGACCCGCGAGCATCTGTCGATCATCGAGTTGCTGGGCATTCCCCAGGCGCTGGTGGTCATCAGCAAGTGCGACCGGGTCGAGCCGCAGCGGCTGGCCGAAGTCCAGGCGCAGGTCACGGCGTTGCTGGCGCCCGGGGCATATGCCGGGGTAGCGCAGTTCCCGGTGTCGAGCCTGAGTGGCGAGGGGATCGACGCTTTGCGCGAAGCGTTGCTGGCCGCCGAGGCCCAGGTGTGTCGACGCAGTGTGCGGGGCGGATTCCGCCTGGCCGTGGACCGCGCCTTCGCGGTGTCCGGGGCGGGCGTGGTGGTCACCGGGACGGCCCTGGCCGGGCAGGTCAGCGCCGGCGACACGCTGTTGCTGGGCAAGGCCGGCAAGCCGGTGCGGGTGCGTGGCCTGCATGCGCAGAACCAGGCGGCGCTGGTGGCCGAGGCCGGGCAGCGGGTCGCGTTGAACATCAGCGCTGAACGGCTGGCGGCAGAGCAGGTGCACCGGGGCGACTGGCTGGTGCCGCAGTGGCTGCATGCACCGAGCGTGCGGGTCGATATCGATTTCACCTTGCTGCCGGGCGAGACCCGGACGTTCGAACATTTCAGCGCGGTGCATGTGCACCTGGGGACCCAGGATGTCACGGCCCGTGTTGCGTTGTTGGAGGGTGAACGGCTCGGCGCCGGCCAGCGCATGTTCGCCCAGTTGCTGCTCAACGCGCCGTTGCAGGCGGTGCATGGCGATCGCCTGGTACTGCGCGACCAGCGCGCCCAGCGCACACTCGGCGGTGGCCGCGTGCTCGATCCCTTTGCGCCGAGCCGACAGCGTCGCAGCGAGGCGCGCCTGCGCCAGCTGCAGGTACTGCGTGATGCCACTGAGCTGGAGCAGGCCCTGCCGGCGTTGCTCGAGACTGCACCGGGCGGGCTCGATCCGCAGCGGCTCGAGCGTCAGTTCAACCGTCTGCGCGAGACCTGGCAGCTGCCGGAGGATGTACAGGTAATCGCCACCCGGCAGGGCCAGTTGCTGTTCTCACGCCAGCAGTGGTATTCACTCAAGCAGCAGGTGCTGGCGAGGCTGGCGCAGTTCCACGAGCAGGAGCCCGACCAGCTCGGTCCGGACCGCGACCGCCTGCGCCGTTTTACCGCGATGCCGCTGGAGCGTCCGGCGTTTGTTAGCCTGCTGGATGAGTTGTTGGGTGAAGGGGGGATCAGCAGCAGTGGTCCGTGGCTGCATCTGCCTGGGCACAAGGTTCAGTTGAGCGAAGCCGATACCGCGCTGTGGGAGCGCTTGCTGCCGCGATTGCTGGCGGGTGAGTTCGATCCGCCCTGGGTGCGTACGCTGGCTGCCGAGGAGCGCTGCGAGGAGGCCGAGGTGCGCCTGCTGCTGCGCAAGCTCGCCCGCCTGGGCCTGTTGCACCAGGTGGTGCGTGACCTGTTCTACCCGGAGGTGGCGCTAAGGCGCATGGCAGAGCTGTTGTTGCAGCAGGCCGAGGCATCGCAGATAGTGCAGGTTGCGGCGTTTCGCGATATGTTGGGCATCGGTCGCAAGCGCAGTGTGCAGATACTCGAGTACTTCGACCGCGTTGGCCTGACCCGGCGGGTTGGTGACCAACGGCATATTCGCGTCGACAGCGCCCTGGCCCAGTCGCAACACGGGCCCTGATTTCAAGGAAGGCAATCGCGCCCGGTGGCGCGGCCGGGCTTCAAACCCGGTTGGGGACGGCAGCCGTTCCCGGGCAGGTTCGACTCCCGCTGCCTTCCGCCAATTTCTTCGTTTAAATCTTGTGGGTTACGATAACTTGCATGTAGTGGGATATCTTTCTTGTCCCATTTGAAGCACTTAGTATATCTGTCGATCTTCGAATCTATTCGTATCTCTTGATCTTGATCTTGATCTTGATCTTGATCTTGCTTCTAAGTGCGCGGTAGTTCAGGCAACGCCAATTGCGACTTCAGGAGGCCGAGCGGAGTTCTTGCGGAGGGAGGTGACGGGCATGGATGCCCGTCAAGCGCTG
>NZ_JABWRI010000039.1:0-50749 GCF_014268865.1 Pseudomonas sp. BW16M2
GGGGGGGGGGGGGGGGGCCCCCCCCCCCCCCCAACGCTCCAGCGCTTACTCGACCGCGCTGTCCGGGAACTGATCCTGGATGTACTTGATCTCGGTCCGCCCGTGCGGCGCCGGCTGACCATCCTCGCCCAGATTGACGAAGACCATCTTGTCGACGGTCAGGATCGCCCTGCGGGTGATCTTGTTGCGCACTTCGCACTTGAGGGTGATCGAGGTGCGGCCGAACTCGGTGGCGGTGATGCCCAGCTCGATGATGTCGCCCTGGCGCGAGGCGCTGACGAAGTTGATCTCGGAAATGTACTTGGTCACCACGCGCTGGTTGCCCAGCTGGACGATGGCGTAGATTGCCGCCTCCTCGTCGATCCAGCGCAGCAGGCTGCCGCCGAACAAGGTGCCGTTGGGGTTGAGGTCTTCGGGTTTTACCCATTTGCGGGTGTGAAAGTTCATCTGTACTCCTGACCTGCCTGGCTCACATGCGCTAATCATGGCAGACCACTCGGTCACCCTCCATTGAACATCGACTATCGTCTCGATTAATCGACAGAAAGTCTTGGGTGTGTCACACGCCCGCGGCTATAATCCCTGCCGTTTCACATGGTCCCCCACAGTGGTGGCCATCCCGCCACCCATCCGAGGGGCGCTGCAGCAGGCTCGGCCTGTCAGGCTCGGTTGGGGCGTTGTTCGCGCAAGCGAACGCTCAACGCACAACGGCGCCCATTCGCACACTACGAATGGAGGCTCTCAATGAGCGCTGTAAACACGCCTGCTGGTTTTTCCGACTTCAAGGTCGCCGACATCTCCCTGGCCGACTGGGGCCGCAAGGAAGTCATCATCGCCGAATCGGAAATGCCGGCACTGATGGGCCTGCGCCGCAAGTACCAAGCCGAGCAACCGCTCAAGGGTGCGAAGATCATCGGCTGCATCCACATGACCATCCAGACCGCCGTGCTGATCGAGACCCTGGTCGCCCTGGGCGCCGAAGTGCGCTGGTCGTCGTGCAACATCTTCTCCACCCAGGACCAGGCCGCCGCCGCCATCGCCGCCGCCGGCATCCCGGTGTTCGCCTGGAAAGGCGAAACCGAGCAAGAGTACGAGTGGTGCATCGAGCAGACCATCCTGAAAGACGGTCAGCCATGGGACGCCAACATGGTTCTGGACGACGGCGGTGACCTGACCGAAATCCTGCACAAGAAATACCCGGCCATGCTGGACAAGATCCACGGCGTGACCGAAGAGACCACCACCGGCGTGCACCGCCTGCTGGACATGCTGGCCAAGGGCGAGCTGAAAGTCCCGGCAATCAACGTCAACGACTCGGTCACCAAGAGCAAGAACGACAACAAGTACGGCTGCCGTCACAGCCTGAACGACGCCATCAAGCGCGGTACCGACCACCTGCTGTCGGGCAAGCAGGCCCTGGTGATCGGCTACGGCGACGTGGGCAAGGGCTCGGCCCAGTCCCTGCGTCAGGAAGGCATGATCGTCAAGGTCACCGAAGTCGACCCGATCTGCGCCATGCAGGCCTGCATGGACGGCTTCGAAGTGGTCTCGCCGTTCAAGGACGGCATCAACACCGGTACCGAAGCCGGCATCAACAAGGACCTGCTGGGCCGCATCGACCTGATCGTCACCACCACCGGTAACGTCAACGTCTGCGACGCCAACATGCTCAAGGCCCTGAAGAAGCGCGCCGTGGTCTGCAACATCGGCCACTTCGACAACGAGATCGACACCGCCTTCATGCGCAAGAACTGGGCATGGGAAGAGGTCAAGCCACAGGTGCACAAGATCCACCGCACCGGTGCTGGCGTGTTCGACCCGCAGAACGACGACTACCTGATCCTGCTGGCCGAAGGCCGCCTGGTGAACCTGGGCAACGCCACCGGCCACCCAAGCCGCATCATGGACGGCTCGTTCGCCAACCAGGTCCTGGCGCAGATCTTCCTGTTCGAGCAGAAGTTCGCCGAACTGCCAGCCGCCAAGAAGGCCGAGCGCCTGACCGTGGAAGTGCTGCCGAAGAAGCTGGACGAAGAAGTGGCCCTGGAGATGGTCCGCGGCTTCGGCGGCGTGGTCACCCAGCTGACCCCGCAGCAGGCCGAGTACATCGGCGTGACCGTAGAAGGTCCGTTCAAGCCGGACGCCTACCGCTACTAAGCAGCGGCGCCAGCGCTAGGCAATCGCCCTGGCGCTGGCTGGCAACGCGTCGAACCGATGTCCGAGCCAGGCCGGCCCCAACCGTCCTGGCTTTTATTTGCAGGTAGCCGCCCCGGGCGCGCCGCCGAAGGAACGAGAGATGTCACAAGAACGCCGCTACAGTTTCGAGTTCTTCCCCACCAAGACCGACGCCGGCCACGAGAAGCTGATGGGCGTCGCCCGCCAGCTGGCCAGCTACAACCCGGACTTCTTCTCCTGCACCTACGGTGCCGGGGGCTCGACCCGCGACCGCACGCTGAACACCGTGCTGCAGCTGGAAAGCGAAGTGAAGGTCCCGGCCGCCCCACACCTGTCCTGCGTGGGTGACAGCAAGGACGACCTGCGCGCCCTGCTCGCCGAGTACCAGGCCGCCGGCATCAAGCGCATCGTCGCCCTGCGCGGCGACTTGCCGTCGGGCATGGGCATGGCCAGCGGCGAGCTGCGCTACGCCAGCGACCTGGTCGAGTTCATCCGCCAGGAAACCGGCGACCACTTCCACCTGGAAGTGGCCGCCTACCCGGAGATGCACCCCCAGGCGCGCAACTTCGAGACGGATCTCGCCAACTTCGTGCACAAGGTCAAGACTGGTGCCGACAGCGCCATCACCCAGTACTTCTTCAACGCCGACAGCTACTTCTACTTCGTCGAGCGCGCGCAGCAACTGGGCGTGGAGATCCCGGTGGTGCCCGGCATCATGCCGATCACCAACTACAGCAAGCTGGCACGCTTCTCCGACGCCTGCGGCGCCGAGATCCCGCGCTGGATCCGCAAGCAGCTGGAAGCCTATGCCGACGACACCGCCAGCATCCAGGCCTTCGGCGAGGAAGTGATCACCCGCATGTGCGAACAACTGCTGCAAGGCGGCGCACCGGGCCTGCACTTCTACACCCTCAACCAGGCCGAACCGAGCCTGGCGATCTGGAACAACCTGAAGCTGCCACGCTGATGGTTGTGAACAGGGCTTTGGCGCAGGTCAAAGCCTTGTTCATTCGTGCTTGTGCCGCAGGCCCCCGCGACCAGTGTTCACTGGCCTTGCCCGGGTTCGCAGCGTACTCTCCCGCCATGCGCACGCTCATCCTCCCTCTCCTGCTGTTGCTGCTCGCCGGCCTGAGCCCGTTGGCCCATGCCGAACGCCTGCGCATCGTCAGCGACGACTGGGCGCCGTACCTCTACCAGGAAAACGGTCAGCCCAAAGGCATCGACTACGAAGTCACCAACGAGGTGTTCAAGCGCCTGGGCGTCGAGGTGCAATGGCAGTTCCTACCCTGGCGGCGCTGCCTGGCCATGATCGAGCAGGGCCTGGCGGACGCGGTGATGGATATTTTCCGGGTCGACTCGCGCCAGGGTTACCTGGTCTACCCGGACGAGCCCATGTCAGAGGTCGAGTTCGTCCTCTACCAGGCCCGCTCACGCCCCCACCCGGTAGAGCGCCTCGAAGACCTGGCAGGGCTGACCGTGGGTACCTCGCCCGGCTATGTCTACGACGGCGTTTTCGCCGAATCGCCGCTGTTCCGCCGGGAGCCTGCGCCCAGCCACGAAGCCAATTTCGGCAAGCTGGCGCTCGGGCGCATCGACCTGCTGGTGACCGACCGCCGGGTTGGCCGCTATGTCAGCCGCCAGCTGGGCCTGGAACAGACCGTCGAGGCGCTGCCCCTGGTGATCAGCCGCCGCCCGCAGTACCTGGGGCTGGCCCGCAAGCCCGGCCGCGAGCAGCTGGCACAGGCGTTCAGCGATGAACTGCGACGCTTCAAGCAGGAGCCGGCCTATGCGGCGATCAACGCCCGCTACCTGGGCAATCGGGATTTTCCTTTCGCCGTTGAGCAGCAGGAACGCAGCACACCCTGATTGCTCTGTTATACTCGGGCCTTCCCGCCAGGCTCACGCCCGGACGCTCGGCCTCGCAACAGGCATCTCGACCCGCAGCAGCGCACCTTGCGCGCCGCCCGCAGGCTCCAGGATGCGCCGTGAACGCCCAGCTGGACCGGACGCGATCGCATCCCTCCGATGCCCGTCGCGCCAGGCAGAACACCCCATCGGGCCCAGCCCCCACGAGAACAGGATTGCCCATGTCCTTTGCTTCCCTCGGTCTCTCCGAGGCTCTTGTCCGCGCTATCGAGGCAGCGGGCTACACCCAGCCCACTCCGGTGCAACAGCGGGCCATTCCCGCCGTGTTGCAAGGTCGCGACCTGATGGTCGCCGCCCAGACAGGTACTGGTAAAACCGGCGGCTTCGCGCTCCCCATCCTCGAGCGCCTGTTCCCGGGTGGCCACCCCGACAAATCGCAACGTCACGGCCCGCGCCAGCCGCGCGTGCTGGTGCTGACTCCGACCCGCGAGCTGGCCGCCCAGGTGCATGACAGCTTCAAGGTCTATGCCCGCGACCTGAACTTCATCAGCGCCTGCATCTTCGGCGGCGTCGGCATGAACCCGCAGGTCCAGGCCATGGCCAAGGGCGTCGACGTCCTGGTCGCCTGCCCGGGTCGTTTGCTCGACCTGGCCGGCCAGGGCAGCGTCGACCTCTCGCGGGTCGAGATCCTGGTGCTGGACGAAGCCGACCGCATGCTCGACATGGGCTTCATCCACGACGTCAAGAAAGTGCTGGCACGCCTGCCGGCCAAGCGCCAGAACCTGCTGTTCTCGGCGACGTTCTCCAAGGACATCACCGACCTCGCCGACAAGCTGCTGCACAACCCCGAGCGCATCGAGGTCACGCCGCCGAACACCACCGTCGAGCGCATCGAGCAGCGCGTCTACCGCCTGCCGGCCAGCCACAAGCGCGCCCTGCTGGCGCACCTGATCACCCTGGGTGCCTGGGAACAGGTACTGGTGTTCACCCGCACCAAGCACGGCGCCAACCGCCTGGCCGAGTACCTCGAGAAGCACGGCCTGACTGCCGCGGCGATCCACGGCAACAAGAGCCAGAACGCCCGTACCAAGGCCCTGGCCGACTTCAAGGCCAACACCGTGCGCGTGCTGGTCGCCACCGACATCGCCGCCCGCGGCCTGGACATCGACCAGTTGCCTCACGTGGTCAACTTCGAGCTGCCCAACGTCGAGGAAGACTACGTTCACCGCATCGGCCGCACCGGCCGTGCCGGTCGCTCGGGCGAGGCCATCTCGATGGTCGCCCCGGACGAAGAGAAGCTGCTCAAGAGCATCGAGCGCGTCACCAAGCAAAAGATCCCGGATGGCGACCTGATGGGCTTCGACGCCTCCCAGGTCGAGGCCGAGAAGCCGGAAGTCCGCGAGCGCCAGCAGAACACTGGCCGCGGTGGCCGCAACCAGCAACCTCGCGGCGAAGGCGGCAAGGAAGGCAGTGGCGGACGCAAGGACAAGGGCAAGGACAAAGGCCGCAACAAACCTGCGGCCGAGAAGCAGGCCGACAAGGAAAAGGCCGGCGACAAGCAGCAGCAAGGCCAGCAGCAGCGCAAGCCGCGTGACAAGAAACCACGTCAGCAGCAAGCTGCGCAGGGCCAGAAGGCCATCCCTTCGGCTCCCGCCGATCGTGACCCGGAAGAGTTCCTGGACGACGATGTGGATAACTTCGGCAACCGCGCCGACTACGTCAGCCCTTACCAGAACGCCAAGAACCAGGGCCGCAACCGTCGCCCGGGTGGCAATGGCGGACAAGGTCAAGGACAAGGCCAACGCAGCGGCGGTGGTCAGGCGCAAGGTCAAGGTCGTGGCAATGGCCAACAGCGCCAAGGCCAGGGCTCGGGTGAAAAACGCCCGCGCAACGGTGGTGGCAGCAATGGCGGTGCTCGTCGTGACAACAACGGCGGCCGTAACCGTCGTGACGAATCGGCTCGCCAGGAACCAGCCGTGCGCAACCCGCGCGAGTCGCAGAGTGCGCCGGTGATCATTCGCAAGGAATCCAAGCTCGACCGTTACCCGACGCCCGAGCAACTGGACGACCTGCCGAGCCGCCCACGCGGTGAGCGTCCGGCGCTGCTGACCCGCAAGGGTTGAGAGTGCAATCGCGGGGCAGGTCGCATCGGCGCCCCGCGATGAGGACCGAATGAAGGCCAAACAAAAACGCCGCCCATTGGGCGGCGTTTTTGTTTCCGGCGCAGCGAATTACTTCTGCTTCACACCTTCGACGCTGATATCCAGGTCCAGGGTCTGGGAGGTCGGACCTGGCCCTTTGATCCCGAAGTCGTTCAGGTTCAGCGTGGTCTTGGCGTTGAAGCCGGCACGCTCGCCGCCCCACGGGTCCTTGCCTTCACCGTTGAACACGGCCTTGAAGGTGACCGGCTTGGTCACGCCGTGCAGGGTCAGGTCGCCGGTAACGTCGGCAGTCTTCTCACCGGTCGACTTTACGGCGGTGGAGACGAACTTGGCCTGCGGGTACTTCTTCACATCGAGGAAGTCGGCGCTGGCGATGTGCTTGTCACGCTCGGCGTGGTTCGACCACAGGCTGGCGGTCTTCAGGTCGACGCTGATCTTGCTGGCCTCGGGCTTGGCGCTGTCCCAGGTGAAGTTGCCGTCGAAGTCCTTGAAGGTGCCGTGGATGAAGCTGTAGCCCAGGTGGCTGATCTTCCAGTCAACGAACGCGTGCTGGCCTTCCTTGTCGATCTTGTATTCGGCGGCCATGGCCTGGCCGGCGGAGATCAGGGCGGTACCGAGCGCCAGAGCGGCAAAAGTCTTTTTCAACATCCTTACTTCCTTCCTTTGCAATTGAGGTTGAGAGTCAAGCTTTGCGGCCCAGCATGCGGGTCAGGGTCGCGTCACGGTCGATGAAATGGTGCTTGAGTGCCGCCAGGGCATGCAACACCGCGAAAATCACCAGGCCCCAGGCCAGCCAGAGGTGGATCACCCCGGCGGTATCGGCCTGGTCAGGCAGGTCGCTGATCAGCGCCGGCACCTCGAACAGGCCGAACACCGGAATGCCGACACCGTCGGCGGTGGAAATCAGGTAGCCGGCGACCATCACCGCGAACAGGCCCAGGTACAGCGCCAGGTGGCCCAGCTTGGCGGCCAGGCGGGTGACCTTGCCATGGTTGGCCGGGGCCGGCGGTGGCGGGCTGATGAAACGCCAGAGCACGCGTAGCAGCATGGCGGCCAACAGCACCAGGCCGATGCTCTTGTGCAGGTCGGGGCCGGACTTGCGCCACGGGCTGTAGTAGTCGAGGCCGACCATCCACAGGCCCAGGCCGAACAGGCCGAAGACCGCCAGCGCCACGCCCCAGTGCAGGACGATGCTGACCAGGCCATAGCGGGAAGATGAGTTGCGCAGTTGCATGTTGGCGTATTCCCCGTGAAAGCTGCGCACAAGACTAGCGCGTAACGCATCGAATAAAAGCGTAAAAAATTGCTTCGGATTATCTAATAATCCGATATTTAGTCTGCAAGGTTCCTATTAAGGAAACATTAACGATAGTCGTTTGGATGTGCCGACGCCATCGCGGAGATCCGCGATGGCGGCTATAGCGGGATCAGCCGGCCTTGGCCTGGCTGTTGACCACCGGCTTCTTGGCCGGTTCCGACTTGGCGGTGGCCTTCTTCACCGGCGCCGATTTGGCTGCAGGCTTGTGTGCCTGCTTGGCCGCAGGCTTGGCTGGAGCAGCCTTGGTGGCGGCAGGTTTAACCGCTTCCTCCTTGGCCACAGGCGCCGGGGCGACCGGGGCGGGGGCGGGTGCAGGCGCCGGGGCAATCTCCTCGGCCTTGGCGATCGGCGCGGTCTTGACCTCTGGCTTGTCAGCACCACCGAACAGGCGCGAGAAGAAGCCCGGCTTGTCCTGCTTGGCTTCCTCGACCTTCACAGGCTCGGCCTTGGCCGGAGCCTTGTCGGAGCCGCCACCGAACAGGTTGGAGAAGAACCCGCCCTTGTCCTTTGCCGCCACGGCGCCCGCCGCTCCGGCGGCGGCTGCGGCGGCAACCGGCGCGGCCTTGGCCGGGTCGAAGGACTTACCCGCAGCCAGGTCCTGGACCTGGCCCGCGGCGCGTTGGCCGCTGCGCAGGGCGCCTTCGAGGGTGCCCGGGTAGAGTGCGTCGGTATGCTCGCCGGCAAAGGCGATGCGCTGGACCGGACGCTCCCACAGACGCCAATACTTGCTGATTTGCCCTGGGCCATAGGCCAGGTAGGCGCCCCCCATGCCGGCATCGGTGCTGTAACGACGTACTTCGTAGCCGGTGAAGGCGCCACGGGCCTGCGGGTAGAAGGCGTGCAGGCGGATCAGCACCTGGTCGACCATCTGCTTGTCACCGAAGGCCTGCAGCAGGCGAGCGTTGTCGCCGGACAGGTTGATCACCACGTTGGCGCCGCCCTTGAGCGCCGGTTCGATCCACAGCATGCCCAGGCCGGTGTTGGAGAAGATCTCGCCGGACATGCGCGCGCGGCTTTCCCATACCGGGTTCTTGAACTTGAGCATCAGCTGGTCGCGCCAGCCGTAGTTGGTGCCCTTGAGGGCTGCCAGGTGCTGGTTGTCCAGGCCCGGGGTCATCTGGATCTTGGCCAGGGCCCGCAGCGGCACGGCCATGACCAGGTAATCGGCCTGGTAGCCCACGGCGCCGACCTTCACCGTCACACCATCCTTGTCCTGGACGATGGCGGTAACCGGCGAGCTGGTCTTGATGGTCTTGAGCTGCTTGACGAAGGCCTGGGCCAGCACCGGGCTACCACCCGGCAGGCGTGCGGCGCGCAGGTCGCGATCGCTGACGTTGCGGTAGACGCGGCTCTGCTGGGCGAAATACAGCAGCGACAGGCGCGAAGGTTCGTCGTATCGGGTACGGATCTGCTGGTTGACCAGCTGACGGGCGGTCGCCGGCAGTTGCAGCTTGTCCAGCCAGGTGGAGACGTTCATCTGGTCGAGGGCGAACAGGGTGCTGTTGGCCGCCGGATTCAACGGGTCCTCGATGGAGCGGGCCAGGTCGTCGAGGGTCTTCTCATAGCGCTTGAGGGCCTCGGCGGTGGCCGGTTGCTTGGCAACCAGATCGGTTGCGCTGAAGTACTCGCCATCGATCAGGTAGCCCGGGGTGCGCACGAACTCCGGCGCCGCCAGGGTACCGACCTTGAACCGCTCCAGGTACTGGTTGAGCACTGGCTGGGTCTTGCTGTTGCCAATCCACTCGCTGGTGGCCAGCCCCGAACGCCCACCCATGCCAGATTTGGCTTCCAGCAGGGTGACCTGCCAGCCCTTGGCCTGCAGCTCATAGGCTGCGGTCAGGCCTGCCAGGCCACCACCGACGACGATCGCCGTCTTGTCCTTGGCCAGCGCGGCACCGCTGGACACCCCGATCAATACCAACGCGCACAGGCGCACCCAAGCAGCAGCCATGATGGCGAACTCCGGTTAGAGAAGCGATAGAAGAGACGGGGAAGAATGCCCCGGGAGAGATGCGTTAAGAATACGTCACCTCTGCCCACCCTGCCACCGCAGTGACATCAAGTGCTTTTGGCAACTGGTATTTTTATCAGTAGCCGTATGTCGCAAGGGCAGGCAGGCTTGGCTCGCACACCAGAATCAGGCCGGAGAAACAGCGGTGATCTACACGGAAGACTTCGCCAGGTGGCAGCCGTCGGCGCCGATGCCGGAAATCACCTGGCGCACTCCCACGGGCCTGAGCATCATCTCCAATGGCATCGCCTACAGTTCACGCTACCAGACCGACGAAGGGCGTAGCGGCACGGAACTGATCGTCCTGGGCCAATCCGATATCGAGATCATCTTCGGCCAGACGGTCGATTGCCTGCTGCTCGAGGTAGAGATCAATGCGCTGGGCAGCGCAACCTCGACCGCCTACTGGCTGACCCTGCGCGACCATGACTACACCGAGTTCATGCCTGGCCCCGCCACGCTCGGCACCTTCTGGCACGAGGTACCCGGCCCCCTCGATCGTCTGGTCCTCTCCACCCTGCCGCTGTGCACAGTGCATATACGCCAGCTGGAATGGCGCCCCGCCTGGCGTCACTGAGCGGTTGTCCTGCCCTGCGGCATTGCTTAGGCTTACGCGGTCAAACCAAGCCGTAACGCCAGGAGAAGTGCCCATGGGCCTCAACGATCAGTGGATGCAACGCGACCTCAAGGTCCTGTGGCATCCCTGCACCCAGATGAAAGACCACGAGCAGCTGCCGCTGATCCCGATCCGCCGCGGCGAGGGCGTATGGCTCGAGGACTTCGAGGGCAAGCGCTACCTGGACGCGGTCAGCTCCTGGTGGGTCAATGTGTTCGGCCATGCCAACCCGCGCATCAACCAGCGCATCAAGGACCAGGTCGACCAGCTCGAGCACGTGATCCTGGCCGGCTTCAGCCACCAGCCGGCGATCGAGCTGTCCGAGCGCCTGGTGGCGATGACACCGGCCGGTCTCGACCGGGTGTTCTACGCCGACAATGGCTCGTCGTGCATCGAAGTGGCGCTGAAGATGAGCTTCCACTACTGGCAGAACATCGGCAAACCGCAGAAAAAACGCTTCGTCACCCTGACCAACAGCTACCACGGCGAGACCATCGCGGCGATGTCGGTGGGCGACGTGCCGCTGTTCACCGAGACCTACAAGGCCCTGCTGCTGGACACCATCAAGGTGCCGAGCCCGGACTGCTACCTGCGCCCCGAAGGCATGGGCTGGGAGGAGCACTCACGGAACATGTTCGCGGCCATGGAGCAGACCTTGGCCGAACATCACGCCAGCATCGCCGCGGTGATCGTCGAGCCGCTGATCCAGGGCGCCGGCGGCATGCGCATGTACCACCCGGTATACCTCAAGCTGCTGCGCGAAGCCTGCGACCGCTACGACGTGCACCTGATCCACGACGAAATCGCCGTGGGCTTCGGCCGCACCGGCACGATGTTCGCCTGCGAGCAGGCCGGCATCCGCCCGGACTTCCTGTGCCTGTCCAAGGCCCTGACCGGCGGCTACCTGCCCCTGGCCGCCTGCCTGACCACCGACAAGGTGTACCAGGCCTTCTACGACGACTACCCGACCCTGCGCGCGTTCCTCCACTCGCACAGCTACACCGGCAACCCGCTGGCCTGCGCCGCGGCCCTGGCGACCTTGGACATCTTCGCGCAGGACAATGTCATCGAGGCCAACAAGGCCCTGTCGGCGCGCATGGCCAGCGCCACCGCGCACCTGGCCGACCACGCCCATGTCGCCGAGATCCGCCAGACCGGCATGGCCCTGGCCATCGAGATGGTCCAGGACAAGGCCACCAAGACTGCCTACCCCTGGCAGGAGCGTCGTGGCCTGAAGGTCTTCGAGCATGCCCTGAGTCGTGGCGCGCTGCTGCGCCCGCTGGGCAGCGTGGTGTACTTCCTGCCGCCCTACGTGATCACCCCGGAGCAGATCGACTTCCTGGCCGAGGTGGCCAGCGAAGGGATCGACATCGCCACCCGTGACCGCGTCAGCGTGGCGGTGCCGGCCGACTTCCATCCGGATTTTCGCGATCCGGGCTAGGCCCATGCCTTCACACTGCCCCCATTCAGATTCCGAGTAGAACCATGAGACTCTCCCGCTTCTTCATCGACGCCCCGCTTGGCCTTGGCGAGCATGAACTCCCCGAAGCCCAGGCCCACTACATCGGCCGTGTGCTGCGCATGGCCGCCGGCGACGCCGTACAGCTGTTCGACGGCAGCGGCCAGGAATACCTCGGCCAACTGCTCGAGGTGGGCAAGAAAAGCGTGCGCGTCAGCCTCGACCAGGCCCTCCCCGGCCAGGCCGACTCGCCGCTGCACATTCACCTCGGCCAGGGCCTGTCCCGCGGCGAGCGCATGGACTGGGCGATCCAGAAGGCCACCGAACTGGGCGTCAACGAAATCACCCCGATCGTCAGCGAGCGCTGCGAAGTGCGCCTGAAGGACGAGCGCGCCGACAAGCGCCTGGCCCACTGGCGCCAGGTGGCGATCAGTGCCTGCGAACAGTGCGGTCGCTCGACCCTGCCAGTGATCCACCCGCCGGTCACCCTGGTCGAATGGCTCAAGGGCACCGAGGCCGACCTCAAGCTGGTGCTGCACCCGGTGGCCGAGCCGCTGACCAGCCATGAAAAACCAGCGAAGCTGGCCTTCCTGATCGGCCCGGAGGGGGGCCTCAGCGACGCGGAAGTCGAACAGGCCAAAGCCAGCGGTTACCACGCTGCCCGCCTCGGTCCACGGGTGCTGCGCACCGAGACAGCGCCGGTGGTGGCGTTGTCGGTGGCCCAGCAGCTGTGGGGCGATTTCTAACGCACGTAGAAGAACACCGCGACGAAGTGCATCAGGCTGCCGGCGATGACGAACAGGTGCCAGATGCCATGCCAATGGCGGAACCGGCTGTCGAAGGCGAAGAAAATGATGCCGACGGTGTAGAACACGCCGCCGGCCGCCAGCCAGGCAAAGCCGGCGCCGCCCAGGCTGTGCAGCAGCGGCTTGACCGCCACCAGCACGATCCAGCCCATCAGCGCATAGATGACGATTGACAGGATCCTCGCCTCCGAGCGCGGCTTGATCTCCTGCAGCATGCCGATCAGCGCCAGCCCCCAGACCACCCCGAACAGGCTCCAGCCCCAAGGCCCACGCAGGCTCACCAGGCAGAATGGCGTGTAGCTGCCGGCGATCAGCAGGTAGATCGATAGGTGGTCGAGCTTGCGCATGATGCGCTTCGCTCGTCCTCGCGTGCTGTGATAGAGGGTGGAAATGCTGTAGAGCAACAGCAGCGTGAAGCCGTAGATGGAAAAGCTGACGATCTTCCAGGGATCACCCTGCAGGCCGGCCACGACAATCAGCCAGACCGCGCCAATGCAGGCCAGGACCGCACCGACCAGGTGGGTCCAGGCGTTGAAACGTTCACCATGGTACATGCAAGCAAAGACCTCGCTACGCCGCTCGGGTTCCTGAAAGGCCGTTCCCACACCTTGTCGTGGGAGCGGGCTTGCCCCGCGATAGGGCCCGCCCAGACACCATCCTAATCGGCTACAGGTTGCAGTTGCGCGTCACGCACCAATCTTTCCAACCCCGCCAGATCAGGCACTCGCGCCACCTGTTCGCCCACCTGCACCGCCGCCAGCTCGAACTCGGCCAGCGGCACATCCACGTAGTTGAGCTGGCTGTCGAGCTTGCACGAGCGCGGAATACCCTGCAGCAGCAGCGCCAGGTAACGCAGCCCGGTATCCCCCAGGGCGTTGAGCACCACCACCCGCGCCCGCTCGCCGCAGGGCGTCTGCCCGCCGCAGGCCGCCTCGAAGCCGATCAGCGGCAGCCGTTGCTGGCGCCAGTCCACCCAGCCCAAGTGCCAGGCCGGCTCCCCCGGTTCACAGGCGATGACACGGTGACCGATCAGTTCGGCCACCGCCACGTTGGGCAACACCAGGGTGCGGTCGCCCAAGGGCAGCAGCAACCCGGTCAGGCTGCTGCGCTGGCCGGCAATATGTTCAAGCATGGGGTCGGCTCCAGTGGGCGATACTTTGCAGCAGCACCGATTCCTGGTACGGCTTGCCGAGGTA
This sequence comes from Pseudomonas sp. BW16M2, assembly GCF_014268865.1. Classification (NCBI taxonomy): domain Bacteria; kingdom Pseudomonadati; phylum Pseudomonadota; class Gammaproteobacteria; order Pseudomonadales; family Pseudomonadaceae; genus Pseudomonas; species Pseudomonas sp. BW16M2. The sequence goes on from NZ_JABWRI010000039.1 coordinate 13,607, forward strand.
GTCGTTGACGCCGATGGCCATGGCCCGGTCGCGGTGCTTCTGGCCGGTACGCGAGGTGATCATGATGATCGGCAGCTGGCTCAGGCGCTCATCGCGACGGATCCGCGTGGCCACCTCGAAGCCGTCCATGCGCGGCATCTCGATATCCAGCAACAACACATCCGGACGGTGCTCTTCGAGCAGCGCCATGGCATCGACGCCGTCCTTGGCCGTCAGCACGCTCATGCCGTGCCGCTCGAGCAGGCGACTGGTGACCTTGCGCACGGTCACCGAGTCGTCCACCACCATCACCAGCAATGGCCGCCGGGGCACCGGGCCAGTCAGCCCATGCGCCGCCTCGGCCACGCCCGGCAGCCGCGCCAGGCGCCGTTGCTGGCCACGCAACTGGCCGAGCAGGTCGAGAATCAGCACCACCCGCCCGTCCCCCAGCAGGGTGGCGCCGGACAGTCCCGGCACCGCGGCGAACTGCGGGCCGAGGCTCTTGACCACGATCTCGCGGCTGGGCGACAGGCTATCCACATGGATGGCGAACGACTGTTCGTGGGAATGGGTCAGCAGCACCGGCAGCGGCACGCTCTGGCCCAGCAGCCCGGGCTGGCCGCCACCCTGCAACAGGTCGCCGAGGTAGCGCAGCGCGTAATCGTGGCCGGCATAGCTGTAGCGTGGCGGGTCGAGCCGGTAGCAGGCCTCCAGCTCCGCCGGTGGCACACGCACGATGCCCTCGATGGTGTTCAGCGGGATGGCGTACTGCTCCTCCTCCACATGCACCATCAGCGCCCGGTTCACCGACACGGTGAATGGCAGGCGGATCAGGAAACGCGCGCCCTTGCCGGGGCTGGACTCGATGCTCATCGAGCCGCCCAGTTGCTTGACCTCCTCGTGGACCACGTCCATGCCCAGGCCGCGCCCGGAGATCTGGGTGATCTTCTCGGCCGTGGAGAAGCCAGGGCGCAGGATGAACTGCAGGATCTCATGGTCGCTCAGGCGCGCCTGCGGATCGAGCAGGCCGCGCTTGATCGCCTTGTTGCGCACCGCCTCCAGCGGCACCCCGGCGCCGTCGTCGCTCATCTCGATGACGATGTCGGCGCCCTCGTGCAGCAGGTTCAGGTGAATGGTGCCCTGCTCCGGCTTGCCAGCCGCCAGGCGCGCCTCGCGGGCCTCAAGGCCATGGTCGACGGCATTGCGCAGCATGTGCTCCAGTGGCGCGACCATGCGTTCGAGCACGCTGCGGTCGAGCTCGCCCTCGGCGTTGCCAACCACCAGTTCGACCTGCTTGCCCAGCTCGCTGGCTACCTGCCGTACCACCCGCTGCAGACGCGGCACCAGGCGCTCGAAGGGCACCATCAGGGTGGCGGTCAGGCCCTCCTGCAGCTGGCTGTTGACCCGCGCCTGCTGCTGCAGGAGGCTGTAGGCTTCCTGGGCCCTCTGCAGCAGGGTTTCCTTGAGGTCGAGCAGGTCCGAGGTGGATTCGAACAGCGCCCGCGACAATTGCTGCAGCTGGGAATGGCGGTCCATCTCCAGCGGGTCGAAATCGTCATAGGCGTCACCCTCGAACTGGTGACGGCTGGAAATCCGCCCCTGGGTCTCGATGTCCAGGCGCAGCAGCTGGTCGCGCATGCGCTCCAGCGTGGTTTCCATCTCGTTCAGCGCAAACTGGGCGTCATTCACCTGCTGCTCGATGCGCCCGCGGATCACCGAGTGCTCACCGGCCAGGTTGCCCAGGTCATCGAGCAGTTCGGCATCGACCTTGACCATGTCACCCGCCCGCTCGGGGGCGGCGGCCGGGGTCTCGGCGGGAGCGACTTCGGCTTGGGGCTGGCCAGCGGCGCTGTCAGTCAGGGCGGCGCTGGAAAAGTTGCGGATGTAGTCGATCAGCGCCGTGGCCGCATGCAGCGGCTCGCCCAGGCGCGCCGCATCGAGCATGTGCGCCAGACGGTCATGGCAGTTCTGCAGCAGGCTGAACAGGGCCGGCGTCGACGGCAGGCGCCCGGCGGCCAGCAGTTCGTAGAGGAATTCCAGTTCGTGGGCAAGGTCACCGATAGCGGCGATCTCGACCATGCGCGCGCCGCCCTTGAGCGTGTGCAGGTCGCGCAGCAGGTTCTCCACCTCGACCGTGTTGCGCGGGTCGGCCTGCCAGCGCGCCAGGGACTCGGCGGCGCTCTCGAGGATATCGGAGCTCTCTTCGAGGAAAACCTCCAGCAGCTCCTTGTCGCCCTCGGTTTCTTCGTTGTCGTCCTGCGGCTCGGAGGCGACGGGAGGCGGGGCGCTGTGGCGGAACTCGCGCAATTCGCCCAGCAACGCCACCGCCGACAGCGGTGCCTGGCCCTCGCGCAGGCTGCGCAGCATTTCGGCCAGGGCGTCATGGCTGCGCCGGAGCAGCTCGAACAGTGCCGGGCTGGCACCCAGCCGGCGGTCCACCAAGCCTTCGTAGAGCAGCGCCAGCTCCTGGGCCAGCACCTCGACGGCGCCGATCGCCGCCATCTGTGCCCCGCCCTTGAGGGTGAGCACATCGTGCTGCAGCGCCGACAGCGGCGACAGGCTGTCCGGATCGGCCTTCCATTGCCGCAAGGCCTGGTCGGCACCGTCAAGGATATCCCCGGCCTCTTCGAGGAACAGCTCGACCACCGCCGGGTCCGGCAACTCGCCTGGCGCCGGAAGCACCGTGACACCGTTCGCCCCGACCAAACCCAATGCTGCAGGGTCGAGGGCATCATCGAGCAGGCCATGCAGGGCCGCCAGGCATTCGGGCCGGGGATTCGGGTCCTGGCCGGCGGCTATCTCGTCGAACAGGTCGAGCAGCGCCTCATGGGCTTGCCGGGCGACGGCGAAGAAGCGCGGCGTGACCGCCAAGCTGCCCTCCTCCACCGCACCGTACAGGTCGAGCAGCCCTTCGCAGACCTCATCCACCTGCCACAACTCGGCCTGGTGCGCGCCGTGACCGAGGGTGGTCATCTCCTCGAGCAGCAGGTGCAACTCATGGTGTTGCGCGGGGTCGCCCTGCCAGTTGGCGAGACGCGCCTCGGCATCGAGCAGGATATCCATGCCCATGGTCAGGAAGGTGGCCGTCAGCTGCGGATCGCGTCGGAGCCGGCGCGGCGGATGCGGCTCGGCCTGGAGTTGGGCCAACCGGGCGTCAACCGTCTGCCCGACCTGTTCGATCAGCCCAGCGGCCCCTGGGATCGGCGCCAGCGGCGTGCTGCCCAGCTGGGCCAGGCCCAGATGGAACAGCGCACGCGCCGCCTCCAGCAGTTCGATCTCCGCCACTTGCAGGGGCAACTGGTGCCCCTTGTATTCACGCACCAGGCGGTCGAGGGCGGTGGCCAGTTCCGCCACCGGCATCACGCCGGCCATGGCGGCGCTGCCCTTGAGGGTGTGCAGGGCGCGTTGCAGGCTGTCGTTGACCGCGCTGCCCCGGCCGTCGGCCGTCTGCAGGAACCCATCGAGCCCGGCCAAATGGCCCTGGGCCTCGTTGCGGAAGATCTCCAGCAAGTGCGGATCGAGGCCATCGATACTGGCGCTGACCGGCGTGTCGTTGAGCGCCAACGCATGCAGGTGCCCGGCCAGCTGCTCGATCTCGGCCGTGGGCGGCAACTGGCTGGCAGCGAAGTCGGCCAGCAGGTCGGGCAGGCGCACGAACACCTGCTGCAGCGCCACCAGGCCTTCGGCGCTGAGCACGATGCGCCCTTCCAGCACCCGATTGAGCAGGTGCTCGGCGCCCCAGGCCAGCTCGGCCACGGCTTCGGCATGGACCATCCGCCCGCTGCCCTTGAGGGTGTGCAGTGCCCGCCGCACCTCGATCAACGCCTCGCGCAGGCCGTTGTCGGCTCGCCAGCGCAGCCATTGGCGCTCGATTTCCGGCAGCAGCTCGCCAGCCTCTTCGAGGAACACCTCGCGCAACTCATCGTCGATACCGTCCAGCGCCTGCTCACCGCCCTTGGCTGACGTGTCGCGCGCGCACTGCACGCCCAGCGCGGCCAGGCTGGCGTGGGCCATGTCGATGAAGCGCTGGGCGTCGGCCAGCGGATCGGCCACCCGCCATTGCAACCAGGCCTCGCCGGCACTCAGGGCATCGGCCAGGTGCGCCAGCTCGTCCGCTTGCGGCTCATCCTCCAGGTGCACCAGCCAGCCTTGCACATAGCCCGCGCAGCCGGCGAATACCTCGGCGGCTGCCGGCAGCATCAGCATCGCCAGCGCCCCGCGCACCTGTTGCAGCAACCCGGGCAGGGCTTGCAGACGCTGGCGTGACCAGTCGGACTCCAGGCAATCGCCAATCAGGTCCTTGGCCTGCTGCAGCACGTTGAGCGATTCGTTGAGCACCAGCTGGCGGATTTCGGCCAGGTCCGAGCCGGGCAGGCTGCCGGGGCTGATTTCCTCCAGCGGACCGACCATGCCGTTGAGGGTGGCCTCGACATACAGCAGTGCCCCGGCGACATCCATCAGCACCGCCTCGTCCACGCCGCCGTCTTTTTCGACCAGTGCCTGCAACGCCAGCACCTGGTCGATGATCACCCGTCGCGGCTGCTGGAAGCCCAGCACCGCCAGGGTATCGGCCACGTGCCGCAAGGGCGGCAGCAGCGCCTCCAGTGGCTCGCTGGGCGTGCGCTCGCCACCGACGAAGGGGTCGAGGCGGTCCTTGATGCGCATCAGGTCGTCGCACAGGGCCATCACCACTGAGCGCAGCGCGTCGCGCCCGGGGCCGGCCTGCATGTGCTCGCGCCAGCTGCCCAGGGACAGGTCGAGGTTGGCCAGGTCCGCCGCACCGGCCAGCCGTTGCCCCAGGTCACCCAGCAGGCTGCCCTGGGCCAGGGGTTCGGCGCCACGGCAGACCCGCAGCTGGTTGAGCAGCGGCATGACCACCAGCGGCAGGTCGTGGCGCGCGCCGCGCAGGCGGTCCAGGTACGGCGGCAATTGCTCGAGCCCGCGGAACAGCGCGCCCAGGCAATCGCCACGCGGGCTCACCTGGCCGTCGGCCATGGCCCGCCCGAGCAGCTCCAGCTCTTCGGCCAGGCGCATCGCGCCCGGCAGCGCGAGCATATGCAGGCAGCCGTGGACCTGGTGCAGGTTGTCGACGAAGAACGCCAGCATCGACAGGTCGCCCGGCTCTGCCGAGAAGCGCTCCAGGGCCTGACGCGCCTGACCCAGGCAATCAAGAATCGGCGCCTTGGTCCAGGCCAGGGCCACCGTGTCGTGACGCTCGCCGGGCGCGTTCAGGTTCGCCTCGTTCACGAGCGCTCCACCGGTTTGGGCAAGGTGAAGCCGGACACCGAGCGGCGCATCTCGCTGGCCATGCGCGCCAGGTGGCGGATGCTGTCGGCGGTGGCGCCGGAGCCGGCGGAGGTCTGTGCAGTGATCTGCTGGATCACCGCCATGGTGTGGGAAATCTGCCCGGCCGAGGAGGTCTGCAACTGGGCGGCGTCGGAGATGCTGTGGATAAGTTCGGCCATGGTCTGCGAAACGCCCTCGATTTCCGCCAGGGCCACCCCGGCATCCTGCGCCAGGCGCGCGCCGCGCACCACTTCGGCGGTGGTCTGTTCCATGGAAATCACCGCCTCGTTGGTGTCGACCTGGATAGTCCGTACCAGCGCCTCGATCTGCCGGGTCGCCGAGGAGGATCGCTCGGCGAGGCGCTGCACCTCGTCGGCGACCACCGCGAAGCCGCGACCGGCCTCGCCGGCCAGCGAGGCCTGGATCGCCGCGTTGAGGGCGAGGATGTTGGTCTGTTCGGCAATATCGTCGATCAGGCTGACGATGTCGCCGATCTCCTGGGAGGACTCACCCAGGCGCTTGATCCGCTTGGCGGTGTCCTGGATCTGCTCGCGGATGTTGTCCATGCCGTGGATGGTGTTGTGCACCACCTCGTTGCCCTTGTTGGCGATGGCCACCGAACGCTCGGCCACCTTGGCCGACTCGTAGGCGTGGGCCGAGACCCGGTCGATCGACTCGACCATGTCGCCCACCGCCTCGGAGGCCTCGCTGATCTGCTCGGCCTGGTGCTCGGAGGCCTTGGCCAACTGGCGGGCGGTGTTCTGGGTGTCCTGCACGGCGGCGGCGACCTGCTCGGCGCTGTGGTTGATGGTGGCGACCAGGTCGCGCAGCTGGTCGACCGAGTAGTTGATCGAGTCGGCGATGGCACCGGTGAAGTCCTCGGTGACCGACACGGTGACGGTCAGGTCGCCGTCGGCCAGCTCCTCGATCTCGTCGAGCAGGCGCATGATCGCCTGCTGGTTGCGTTCGTTCTTCTCGGCGGTCTCGCGCAACTGGCGGTGAGTGGCACGCACCATCACCAGGCCGATGAGGATGATCGAGGCCAGCGCCAGCAGGCCGAGCACGTAGCCACCGACGGTGTCCAGGGTGCGCCCGCCGGCCAGGTTCTCGAAGCCGTTGGCCAGGTGCGAGGCCTCGTCGAGCAGGGTCTGCGACAGGCTGAAGATGTTGCCGGCGGCCTCGCGCACGCGGAACAGCTCGGGCGAGGTCTCGAGGATCTCGTCCACCGAGCCCGAGACGAACTGGAACAGCTCGGCGATCTCGGCCAGCCGCGCCCGGGCATCGGCGTCCTCGACCCGGGTGACCTGTATCGCCGGGTTGCCGGCGAGCATACCTTCAAGCACCTGGCCGAAACGGCTGGCATCGCGGCCAAAGGCATCGGCGGCCTGAACCGAGGTTTCGTCGCCGGCGAGCACGGTGTTGACCGAGCCGAGAATGCGTTCTGCCAAAAGCAACTGGCGCTGGGCCACGGCCACCTGGTTGGCCGGCGCGCCGCTCTGCAGCAGGATCTCCACCACCTTCTCGTACTCGACCTGCAGTTGCGGCACGGTTTCGGCCAGGGTGGCCGCCACCTGGTGCAGCGACAGCACGGTCTGTTCGCTGGCAAGGATGGTGTCGGTGTTCTTGCGCAGGTTCTCCCAATCCTGGCGCACCGCGTCCATCTCGTCGCGCACCGTCACCGGCGCGGCGGGCAGGCCGGTGGTCTTGTCACCCTCGCGCAGGTAGCTCCAGCGCCGCTCGAAGTCGTTGCGCGCATCGCTGAGCAGCTTGAACGCCAGCGCCTTGCCCGCCGCCGCCTCGGTGGCGTTCTTGGCGATGCGCTGGGACAGCACGCGCAGCTCGCCGGCATGGCCGATGTACTGCTTGTCGTGGTTGGCCTGGGTGTTGAGGTAGGCGAAGTTGGCGAACAGCAGGACGATCGACAGGATCAGCACCACGAACAGCACGGTGATCTGCGCGGTGCTGCGCGGGCGCTGGGCCACGGCGGCCGGCGAGACGCCGGCGGTGGCAACGGAAGGTCCTGGCTTGTTCACGTCGAAAATCCTCTACAACGCCACATCGAGAAAACCCGGGGCCTGGGCCAGGGCGAACGGGCTGAAGATCGCCCAGTTGCGTTCACGGGGGAAATGGCCCTGCACGAAGGGCGCGGCCGCGCGAATCAGCGGCTGCGGCGGCGACAGCTCGAGGCTGCTCAGGGCGAAGTGCTGCAGGCCGACCACCTCGTCCACCAGCAGCCCGGCGAACAGCTCCTCGTGGTCCAGCACCAGCACCCGCCGTTGCTTGCCCGTCGCCGCCGGGCCGAGGCCGAAGAACGCGCACAGGTCCATCACCGGCAACAGCCGCCCACGCAGGTTGGCCACCCCGCGAACCCACGGCTGCACGCCCGGCACCCGACTGCTGCGGGGCTCGCGCAGCACCTCGGCAACCTCGCCCATGGGCGCGACGAACCACTGCCCGGCAATGCGAAAGCCGATGCCGCTCCACTGCTGCAGGCGGGTGTCCTGCGGTGGCTGGTCGGCCACCAGCAGGCGGCAGCGCCGGTCGATGTCCAGCAACAGCTCGAAGGCGGTCAGCGACGCACCCTGGGGGCGGGTGGTCAAGCGCCGAGCACTTCTTTCAGCTTGGCGATCAGCGCCTCTTCCTCCACCGGCTTGGTCAGGAAATCGCGGGCGCCCTGGCGCTGGGCCCAGATACGGTCGGTTTCCTGGTCCTTGGTGGTCACCACGATCACCGGAATGCTGCTGGTTTCCGGGTCCTTGCTCAGTTGCCGGGTGGCCTGGAAGCCGTTCATGCCGGGCATGACGATGTCCATCAGCACGGCATCCGGTTTTTCCTGGCGGGCCAGGGCCACGCCGTCGGCGCCATTGTCGGCCTTGAGCACCCCATAGCCGCTTTTCTCCAGCCATTCGGTCAATCTGTACATCTCTGTCGGCGAGTCGTCGACAATCAGAATTCGGGCCATGCTGTTTCCCCATCAGGAAATAGAGACGCCGTCCGGCGAGGGCGGCGTCAGGGTGCGTTTGGGTCCTGCGCGGCGAAACCGGGCACGCAGGCACGGATCGCGTCGAGCAGTTCTTCCTTGCTGAACGGTTTGGTCAGGAACTGGTCGGAGCCGACCACCCGGCCGCGGGCCTTGTCGAACAGGCCATCGCGTGAAGAGAGCAGGATCACCGGGGTGTCCTTGAATGCGTTGTTGTGCTTGATGATGGCGCAGGTCTGGTAACCGTCAAGGCGCGGCATCAGCACATCGACGAAGATGATCCGGGGCTTGTGGTCGACGATCTTGGCCAGGGCGTCGAAGCCGTCACTGGCGGTGATCACCTCGCAGCCGGCCTCGCCGAGCAACATCTGCGCGGTGCGGCGGATCGTGCGGGAGTCGTCGATCACCATCACCTTCAGGGGTTGTTCCATAGTTGCGCTTCTGCCTGGGAGCGAATTCGCCAAAAGGCCGTGCAGGCCATGTGCCTGGCCTTTTTAACACAGTCCCGAGGGCCATTCCATCCGCCCGCCCCTTGACCGTGGGCGCGCCCGGCGCCACCCTGAGCCACTTTTCTTTCGTGCCATCGCGGCCACCCGCCGCCAAGAGGAACTACCCCATGAGCGTTCGCCTCGGGATTGTCATGGACCCCATCGCGTCCATCTCCTACAAAAAGGACAGCTCGCTGGCCATGCTGCTGGCCGCCCAGGCCCGTGGCTGGAGCCTGTTCTACATGGAACAGCGCGACCTGTACCAGGCCCAGGGCAAGGCCCGCGCGCGGATGCGCCCGCTCAAGGTGTTCGCCGACCCGGCCCGCTGGTTCGAGCTGGACGAGGAGCAGGACAGCCCGCTGGCCGAGCTGGACGTGATCCTGATGCGCAAGGACCCGCCCTTCGACATGGAGTTCGTCTACAGCACCTACCTGCTGGAGCAGGCCGAGGCCGAAGGCGTGCTGGTGGTCAACCGCCCGCAGAGCCTGCGCGACTGCAACGAGAAGCTGTTCGCCACGCTGTTCCCGCAGTGCACGCCGCCGACCCTGGTCAGCCGCCGCCCGGACATCATCCGCGCCTTCGCCGCCGAACATGGCGACGTGATCCTCAAGCCGCTGGACGGCATGGGCGGCACCTCGATCTTCCGTCACCGGGCCGGTGATCCCAACCTGTCGGTGATCCTCGAGACCCTGACCGCGCTCGGCGCCCAGCAGATCATGGCCCAGGCCTACCTGCCGGCGATCAAGGACGGCGACAAGCGCATCCTGATGATCGACGGCGAGCCGGTGGACTACTGCCTGGCGCGCATCCCGGCCAGCGGCGAGACCCGCGGCAACCTGGCCGCCGGCGGACGCGGCGAAGCCCGGCCGTTGAGCGAGCGCGACCGCTGGATCGCCGCCCAGGTCGGCCCGACCCTGCGCGAGAAGGGCCTGCTGTTCGTCGGCCTGGACGTGATCGGCGACTACCTCACCGAGATCAACGTCACCAGCCCGACCTGCATCCGCGAAATCGACGCGGCCTACAACACCGACATCGGCGGCCGTTTGATGGACGCCATTGATCGCCAGTTGCAGGCGCGCTGACCGCCGACACGTGGCAAACCCGCGGAGTGGGGTATGATGCCGGTCCTTTTTCGCTGACCTGCGCCCTGTTTCGCGGTTGCTGGATACCTGATGACGCTGCCTGCCGACATCCCCGCCGACCTCTTGCCACCCCGCGTTCGCCCGGTGGACCGGCTCGGCTTCACCCTGTTCCTGGCCGCCCTGGTGCACCTGGCGCTGATCCTGGGCGTGGGTTTCACCGTGGTCAAGCCGGCTGATATCCGCCACACCATGGACATCACCCTGGCCACCTTCAAGAGCGAGAAGGCGCCCGAGAAGGCCGATTTCCAGGCCCAGGAAAACCAGCAGGGCAGCGGCACCCTGGAAAAGAAGGCGGTGCCCAAGACCACCGAGGTCGCGCCGTTCCAGGACAGCAAGATCAACAAGATCACCCCGCCACCGGCGGCGAAACCGGAAACGCCGCCTGCACCAGCGAAGTCGGTGGTCGCCACCCAGGCGCCGAAACCCCAGAAGGTCGAGCCCAGGCCGAAGGAAAGCAAGCCGCAGCCCAAGCCCGAAGCCAAGGTGCCGGACTTCGACAGCTCGCAGCTGTCCAGCCAGATCGCCAGCCTCGAGGCCGAGCTGTCCCATGAACAGCAACTGTATGCCAAGCGCCCGCGCATCCATCGCCTGAACGCCGCCTCGACCCTGCGCGACAAGGGCGCCTGGTACAAGGAAGAGTGGCGCAAGAAGGTCGAACGCATCGGCAACCTCAACTACCCCGAAGAGGCCCGGCGCCAGCAGATGTATGGCAGCTTGCGGATGATGGTGTCGATCAACCGCGACGGCTCGTTGTACGAAGTACTGGTGCTGGAGTCCTCGGGCCAGCCGGTGCTGGACCAGGCGGCCCAGCGCATCGTGCGCCTGGCGGCGCCGTTCGCGCCGTTCACTGGCGACCTGGCGGAGTTCGACCGCCTGGAGATCATCCGCACCTGGCGCTTCGCCCGCGGGGACCGCTTGCAGAGCAACTGATATCAGGACTTACCTGATGGCAAAACAATAGCCATTCTGTAATCATGCGCGCCTTTGGATCCAACAGAGAAAGGACTCTTCCATGGCGCGCTCCCCCTTCGCCCGCAATACCGCTGCCTTTGTCTTTGCCCTTGGCGCCTTCGCACTGCCTGCCGTGGCATGCGCCGATGCCGCCGCCCTGACGCAGAAACTGGTCGACGAAGTGGACGAATACCACTACGACGAAACCCCGCAGCGCCTGGCCGCCATCAAGGCCCTGCTCGACCAGGGCGCCGATCCTGATGGCCAACCGGTATTCCTGGCGGCCTCCTACAAGGCAACCGCACCTTTCGAGCTGTTCCTGCCGAAAGTCAACGTCAATGCCCCGATTCAGGAAAGCGGCGAGACCCTGCTGCTGCTCACCCTCAACCAGGCTGAACAGCCGGCCTCCAAGGCCGACCTGGGCATGGTCAAGGCCCTGATCGCAGCAAAAGCCAATGTGAACGTGCAGGCCCAGGAAGACACCGCCTCGCCCCTCAACACCGCGGCGGAAAAGGGCTCGCCAGAGCTGGTCAAACTGCTGCTGGCCGCCGGCGCCGATGCCAAGGCCACCCTTGCCAACGACTTCACGCCCCTGACCGGCAAAGGTGCCTCGAACCTGGAGGTGGTCAAGCTGCTGGTCGAGGCCGGCGCCAACCCGTACCAGGTGACCGGCGCGGGATCCACCCCGCTGCACTTCGTCTGCCAACGCCCCTATGAACTCAATGGCCAGCCGGACCCGCAGGCGACCCAGCGCATCGCATTGCTGCTGAAGAAGGGCAGTTCCATCGATGCCATTCACGAGCAGCAAGGCACCTTCCCGGTCGGCACGCCGCTCAAGGAAGCGCTGATGAGCAACAACCCCGACTGCATCGCCGCCCTGATCAAGGCCGGCGCCAGCCCCCAGGCCCCGGTGTACCCGGCGAGCTACCTGGCGCAGAACCCGACCGCCAGGCAACAGACGATCAAGGCCTACGTGCTGTCCCAGGCCGACGCCGAGCCGGACCTGTATCCCGCCGAGATCGTCAAGCTGTTCAAGTGATTTCCCCAGGCACGGTGTCTACGCAGATGCCGTGCCCCGCTCAAAGTAAGGACGCTTCGCATGTCACGCCAACGCTTCACCTCGCCCCTGCTCGCCTTCGCCCTGACGGCGCTCTCCCTGTCAGCCGCTGCAACTCAGCAGGAAGCGCCCAACCTGCCAAAGGCGCTGTACAACGCCGTGGGCAACTATGGGTTCTACAAGACGCCTGAGTACATGGCGGAGATTAAACAGCTGCTGGCCCAGGGCGCCCAGCCTGCCGCCGTGACGATGATGGCCGCCGTCTCCAGCCGCCAGCCTGAAGTGCTGGACCTGCTGATCGCCAAGGTGGACGACATCAATGCTCCAGTTTCCAGCAACGGCGAGACGCTGCTGACCTATACCCTGAGCAACATCAGCCCGGACGGCGATCCGCAAACCGATGTGCGCATGGTCAAGAGCCTGATCAAGGCCGGGGCCGACGTGAACGCCATCGTACGCGCACGGACTGCCTCTCCCCTGCAGATCGCCGCCGCGGGCGATGGCAGCAGAACCCCGCCACAACCGCAGATGGTCAAGCTGCTGCTGGATGCCGGGGCCGACGCCAAGGCGACATTGGGCAACGACTTCAATCCGCTGACCGGCAGAGCCGCTACCAGCCTGGAGGTCATCAAGCTGCTGGTCGACGCGGGCGCCAACCCGTATCAGGTCACCAAGCCGGGCTCGACCCCTCTGCACTTTGTCTGCGAACGCAACTTCGCACTGCAGGATCAGCCAGACCCGCAAGCCGCGCAGCGCATCGCGATACTGTTGAAGAAAGGCAGCTCCCCCGATGAGATCCACCCACAGAGTGGTGCTGTTCCCGTAGGCACACCGCTACTGGAGGCTGCTCGCTCGCACAACCCGGACTGTGTTGCTGCGCTGATTGCCGCCGGCGCCGATCCCGATGCGCCAGCCCACTCGCCCACTTACATGAAGAACTTCCCGGACACCGAACAGCAAACGGTTCGCCAGGACGTGCTGGCCTCCGCCGAGAAATTCCATGGCCTGTACTCGCCCGAAGTGGTGAAGCTGTTCCAGTAACCCGCCGCACTGCTGACAAGGTGACCATGGCACCTTGTCAGCCTCGCCACCTGGCGCCACACTAGCGGACATGAAGACCCTCGCCCCCAGCTACCTCAAGCACCAGTTCCTGATCGCCATGCCGCACATGGCCGATCCGAACTTTGCCCAGACCCTCACCTACATCGTCGAGCACAATGCCCACGGCGCCATGGGCCTGGTGGTCAACCGCCCGCAGGAGCTGAACCTGGCCGACATCCTCGAGCAGTTGCGCCCGAATGACGAGCCGCCCGCCAGCACCCTGCACATCCCGATCTACCAGGGCGGTCCGGTGCAGACCGACCGCGGTTTCGTGCTGCACAGCAACGACCGCAGCTACCAAGCCACGGTCGAGCTGGAGGGCCTGTCGCTGTCCACCTCCCAGGACGTGCTGTTCGCCATCGCCGCCGGCGACGGCCCGCGCAAGAGCCTGATCACCCTGGGCTACGCAGGTTGGGAAGCCGGCCAGCTGGAGGCGGAGCTGGCCGACAACGCCTGGCTCAACTGCCCGTTCGACCCCGAGATCATCTTCGGCCTGGCCAGCGACCAGCGCCTGGGCGCCGCCGCCGCGAGCCTGGGCATCAACCTCAGCCTGCTGACCAGCCAGGCGGGCCACGCCTGATGGCCGAACTGCGTCTGCTGCTGGGCTTCGACTATGGCACCCGACAGATCGGCGTGGCCGTCGGCCAGGTGATCACCGGCCAGGCCCGCGAGCTGTGCACGCTCAAGGCCCAGAACGGCGTGCCGGACTGGAACCAGGTCGAGAAGCTGATCAAGGAATGGAAACCCGACGCCATCGTCGTCGGCCTGCCGCTGAACATGGACGGCACGCCCAGCGAGATGAGCGAGCGCGCCGAGAAATTCGCCCGACGCCTGCACGGCCGCTACAACCTGCCAGTGCACACCCATGACGAACGCCTGACCACCTTCGAGGCCAAGGGCGAGCAGATGGCCCGGGGCGGGCGCCACGGCAGCTACCGCGACAACCCGGTCGACGCCATCGCCGCCGCCCTGCTGCTGCAAGGCTGGCTGGAGGCCAACACTTAAATCCGCTTTGCCGCCGGGCCGATCCGGCGCCCGCCTTCCGAGGAGCACGCAATGAGCCTACCCAATCCCGCCGACCTGATCCGGCAGATGGCCGTCGACCTTCGCGCCCACCTGGCCCGCCGTGGCATTACCGAGCCACGCTTCATCGGCATCCGCACTGGCGGCGTGTGGGTAGCCCAGGCCCTGCAAGCGGAACTGGGCGACGACAGCCCGCTGGGCACCCTGGATGTCTCGTTCTACCGCGACGACTTCAGCCAGAACGGCCTGCACCCGCAGGTGCGCCCCTCGGAGCTGCCGTTCGAGATCGAAGGCCAGCACCTGGTGCTGGTGGACGACGTGCTGATGAGCGGGCGCACCATCCGCGCCGCCCTCAACGAACTGTTCGACTATGGCCGTCCGGCCAGCGTGACCCTGGCCTGCCTGCTCGACCTGGATGCCGGCGAACTGCCGATCCGGCCGAATGTACTCGGCGCCACCCTGTCCCTGGCTGCCCATGAACGGGTAAAATTGACCGGACCCACGCCGCTCGCCCTCGAGCGCCAGGACCTCGCTCCCGCTTCCGCCCTTTAAGAGTCCCCCGCGATGACGCCATTCGACGCCAAGCGCCCGCTGCAGCTCAATGACCAGGGCCAGCTGCGCCACTTCCTCTCGCTCGACGGTTTGCCCCGCGAACTGCTCACCGAGATCCTCGACACCGCCGACTCGTTCCTCGAAGTCGGCGCCCGGGCCGTGAAGAAAGTCCCGTTGCTGCGCGGCAAGACCGTGTGCAACGTGTTCTTCGAGAACTCCACCCGTACCCGCACCACCTTCGAACTGGCCGCCCAGCGCCTGTCGGCCGACGTGATCAGCCTGAACGTGTCGACTTCCTCGACCAGCAAGGGCGAGACCCTGTTCGACACCCTGCGCAACCTGGAGGCCATGGCCGCCGACATGTTCGTCGTGCGCCACTCCGATTCCGGCGCCGCCCACTTCATCGCCGAGCATGTGTGCCCGGACGTGGCGGTGATCAATGGCGGTGACGGCCGCCATGCCCACCCGACCCAGGGCATGCTCGACATGCTCACCATTCGTCGGCACAAGGGCGGTTTCGAAAACCTCTCCGTGGCCATCGTCGGTGACATCCTGCACTCGCGGGTGGCCCGCTCGGACATGCTGGCGCTCAAGGCCCTGGGCTGCCCGGACATCCGCGTGATCGGCCCGAAAACGCTGATCCCGATCGGTATCGAGCAGTATGGCGTGAAGGTCTACACCGACCTCGCCGAAGGCCTCAAGGACGTCGACGTGGTGATCATGCTGCGCCTGCAGCGCGAGCGCATGGCCGGTGGCCTGCTGCCCAGCGAGGGCGAGTTCTACCGCCTGTTCGGCCTGACCACCGCGCGCCTGGCCGGGGCCAAGCCGGATGCCATCGTCATGCACCCGGGCCCGATCAACCGCGGCGTGGAAATCGAATCGGCGGTGGCCGACGGCCAGCACTCGGTGATCCTCAACCAGGTCACCTACGGCATCGCCGTGCGCATGGCCGTACTGTCCATGGCCATGAGCGGGCAGAACGCGCAACGTCAATTCGACCAGGAGAACGCCCAGTGACCATCAGCATTATCGGCGCCCGGGTCATCGATCCTGCCAGCGGCCTGGACCGCATCACCGACCTGCACCTGGACGGCGGCCGTATAGCCGCCATCGGCGCGGCGCCGGCCGGCTTCAACGCCAGCCGCACGATCCAGGCCGACGGCCTGGTGGCCGCCCCGGGCCTGGTCGACCTCGGTGTTTCCCTGCGCGAGCCGGGCTACAGCCGCAAGGGCAACATCGCCAGCGAAACCCGTGCCGCCGTGGCCGGCGGTGTCACCAGCCTGTGCTGCCCACCGCAGACCAAGCCGGTGCTGGACACCTCGGCGGTCGCCGAACTGATCCTCGACCGCGCCCGCGAGGCGGCCAACAGCAAGGTCTACCCGATCGGCGCCCTGACCAAGGGCCTGGAAGGCGAGCAACTGGCCGAGCTGGTGGCCCTGCGCGACACCGGTTGCGTGGCCTTCGGCAACGGCCTCAAGGAAATCCCCAACAACCGCACCCTGGCCCGTGCCCTGGAATACGCGGCGACCTTCGACCTGACCGTGGTGTTCCACTCCCAGGACCGCGATCTTTCGCAAGGCGGCCTGGCCCACGAAGGCCCGATGGCCAGCTTCCTCGGCCTGCCGGGCATCCCGGAAACCGCCGAAACCGTGGCCCTGGCCCGCAACCTGCTGCTGGTCGAGCAGACTGGCGTGCGCGCCCACTTCACCCAGATCACCAGCGCCCGCGGCGCCCGGCTGATCGCCCAGGCCCAGGCGCTGGGGCTGCCGGTCACCGCCGACGTGGCGCTGTACCAGCTGATCCTCACCGACGAAGCGCTGCGCGACTTCTCCAGCCTGTACCACGTGCAGCCGCCGCTGCGCACCGCCGCCGACCGCGACGGCCTGCGCGAGGCGGTGAAGTCCGGGGTGATCCAGGCGATTTCCAGCCACCATCAGCCCCACGAACGTGATGCCAAGCTGGCGCCGTTCGGTGCCACCGAGCCGGGGATCAGCAGCGTCGAACTGCTGCTGCCGCTGGCCATGACCCTGGTCGAGGACGGGCTGCTCGACCTGCCGACCCTGCTGGCGCGCCTGAGCAGCGGCCCGGCCGCTGCGATGCGCCTGCCAGCCGGCGAGCTGAAGGTGGGTGGCGCGGCGGACCTGGTGCTGTTCGATCCGAAAGCGTCCACTGTTGCCGGCGAGCAGTGGTTCTCTCGCGGCGCGAACTGCCCGTTCATCGGCCACTGCCTGCCGGGCGCGGTGCGTTATACCTTGGTCGACGGGCACGTCTGCTTTGAGGCCTGAGTAACGCCCATCACGGGGCAAGCCCGCTCCCACGCGCTCGCGTGGGAGCGGGCTTGCCCCGTGATCGTTTCGGAAACATCCTGTCTTGCTCGCCGCTCATCCCCTGCGGTTGAAATCCTTCCCCCCTCCCCCCATATGAGTCTGCATCAGGCATTTTCGCCCCGCTGCGTGGAGACTCTCCCTTGACTACCATCGTTTCTGTCCGCCGTAACGGCAAAGTCGTCATGGGCGGCGACGGCCAGGTTTCCCTCGGCAACACCGTGATGAAAGGCAACGCCAAGAAAGTCCGTCGCCTGTACAACGGCCAGGTCATCGCCGGCTTCGCCGGTGCCACCGCCGATGCCTTCACCCTGTTCGAGCGCTTCGAAGCCCAGCTGCAGAAACACTCCGGCCACCTGGTGCGGGCTGCCGTCGAGCTGGCCAAGGAATGGCGCACCGACCGCTCCCTGAGCCGCCTGGAAGCCATGCTGGCCGTGGCCAACAAGGACGCCTCCCTGATCATCACCGGCAACGGCGACGTGGTCGAACCCGAGGACGGCCTGATCGCCATGGGTTCCGGTGGCGGCTACGCCCAGGCCGCTGCCCGCGCCCTGCTGAACAAGACCGACCTCTCGGCCCGTGAAATCACCGAGGCCGCCCTGAACATCGCCGGCGACATCTGCGTGTTCACCAACCACAACCTGACCATCGAGGAGCAGGACCTGGCCGAGTGATCAGTTGTTTTGGCGTCCCGCCCACAGCGGGACTTTTCCACACTGATGACTGCGCCCCAGGACCCTATTGATCATGTCCATGACCCCCCGCGAAATCGTTCACGAACTGAACCGCCACATCATCGGCCAGGACGATGCCAAGCGCGCCGTCGCCATTGCCCTGCGCAACCGCTGGCGGCGCATGCAGCTCCCCGCCGAGCTGCGTGCCGAAGTGACCCCCAAGAACATCCTGATGATCGGCCCCACCGGCGTCGGCAAGACCGAGATCGCCCGTCGCCTGGCCAAGCTGGCCAACGCGCCGTTCATCAAGGTCGAAGCGACCAAGTTCACCGAAGTCGGCTACGTTGGCCGTGACGTCGAGTCGATCATCCGCGATCTTGCCGACGCCGCGCTGAAGATGCTGCGCGAGCAGGAAATCGTCCGCGTGCGCCACCGCGCCGAGGACGCCGCCGAAGACCGCATTCTCGACGCCCTGCTGCCACAGGCGCGGGTCAGCAGCTTCAGCGAGGAAGCCCAGCAGTCCAGCACCGACTCCAACACCCGCCAGCTGTTCCGCAAGCGCCTGCGCGAAGGCCAGCTGGACGACAAGGAAATCGAGATCGAAGTCGCCGAGAACATGGGCGTCGAGATCGCCGCGCCGCCCGGCATGGAAGAGATGACCAACCAGCTGCAGAGCCTGTTCGCCAACATGGGCAAGGGCAAGCGCAAGACCCGCAAGCTGAAGGTCAAGGAAGCGCTGAAGATGGTCCGCGACGAAGAAGCGAGCCGTCTGGTCAACGAGGAAGAGCTCAAGGCCAAGGCCCTGGAAGCGGTCGAGCAGCACGGCATCGTGTTCATCGACGAGATCGACAAGGTGGCCAAGCGTGGCAATGTCGGCGGCGCCGATGTCTCCCGTGAAGGCGTGCAGCGCGACCTGCTGCCGCTGATCGAGGGCTGCACCGTCAACACCAAGCTGGGCATGGTCAAGACCGACCACATCCTGTTCATCGCCTCCGGCGCGTTCCACCTGAGCAAGCCGAGCGACCTGGTACCCGAGCTGCAGGGCCGCCTGCCGATCCGTGTCGAGCTCAAGGCGCTGACCCCGGAAGACTTCGAGCGCATCCTCAAGGAGCCGCACGCCTCGCTGACCGAACAGTACAGCGCCCTGCTCAAGACCGAGGGCCTGAACATCGAGTTCGCCGCCGACGGCATCAAGCGCCTGGCCGAGATCGCCTACCAGGTCAACGAGAAGACCGAGAACATCGGTGCCCGCCGCCTGCATACCCTGCTCGAGCGCCTGCTCGAAGAGGTGTCGTTCAGCGCCGGCGACCTGGCCAGCGCCCACGACGAGACGCCGATCCACATCGACGCCGCCTATGTGAACAGCCACTTGGGTGAGCTGGCGCAGAACGAAGACCTGTCGCGTTACATCCTGTAAGACCATCGCGGGGCAAGCCCGCTCCCACGATCAGCGTGGGAGCGGGCTTGCCCCGCGAATGCCCCTTGAATCCATGCGCTAGAAGCTCGAAGCTTGCTCCATCCGCTTCCCTGAGACCAAGCCCATGGCCCGCCTGCCCACCGCCATCAACCTGCACAAAGCCTCCAAGACCCTCACCCTCACCTACACCCCCGGCGAGGTCTACCACCTGCCCGCCGAATTCCTGCGCGTGCACTCCCCCTCCGCCGAGGTCCAGGGCCACGGCAATCCCATCCTGCAATTTGGCAAGATCAACGTCGGCCTCAGCGGCCTGGAACCGGCCGGTCAATATGCACTGAAACTGACCTTCGACGACGGCCATGACTCCGGATTGTTCACCTGGGAGTACCTCGAGCAGCTGTGCCTGCGCCAGGAGCAGCTGTGGACCGATTACCTCGACGAATTGCACAAGGCCGGCAAATCCCGCGACCCGTCCGAATCGGTGGTGAAATTGATGCTCTAGCTCAAGGCTCGCAAGCTTTAGAGCGCATTTTCTAATCTCATCTGCTTGAATGCCTTGATGACTGCCAAAGATTGGCTGTCTTGCGCATTACACGAAAGTCGGGTAACCAATGGAGCTGGCAAGTTCCCTGCATTGCCTTGATGGCAGGCAGGGCCAGGCCGGTATGTAGAGGTCGCGAGCGAAAGCAGGTTGTCTTCACACGCAGAAACCCACGCAGCTCATCATCGGCACGCATCCGGTCGCAGCACCGCTGTTCCTTATCACTGGTCACCCGAGTAGCAGTACCGGGCTGTCACAGCACGCCGGTACTCGTCTCAGGACAACGGAGCGTCGTAGATGAGTAACAAGAACAACGATGAGTTGCAGCGGCAGGCCTCGGAAAACACCCTGGGGCTGAACCCGGTCATCGGCATTCGCCGCAAGGATCTGCTGACATCGGCGCGCACTGTGCTGCGCCAGGCGGTACGCCAGCCCCTGCACAGCGCCAAGCACGTGGCGCATTTCGGCCTGGAGCTGAAAAACGTGCTGCTGGGCAAGTCGGCCCTGCAGCCCGAAGGCGACGACCGTCGCTTCGCCGACCCGGCGTGGAGCAAGAACCCCCTGTACCGCCGCTACCTGCAGACCTACCTGGCCTGGCGCAAGGAGCTCAACGACTGGATCGGCGAAAGCGACCTGTCGCCCCAGGACATCAGCCGCGGGCAGTTCGTCATCAACCTGGTGACCGAGGCCATGGCCCCCACCAACACCCTCTCCAACCCCGCCGCGGTCAAGCGCTTCTTCGAGACCGGCGGCAAGAGCCTGCTCGACGGGCTGTCCAACCTGGCCAAGGACATCGTCAACAACGGCGGCATGCCCAGCCAGGTGAACATGGAGGCCTTCGAGGTCGGCAAGAACCTCGGCACCAGCGAAGGCTCGGTGGTGTACCGCAACGATGTGCTGGAACTCATCCAGTACAGCCCCATCACCGAGCAGGTGCACAGCCGTCCGCTGCTGGTGGTGCCGCCACAGATCAACAAGTTCTACGTCTTCGACCTGAGCCCGGAAAAGAGCCTGGCGCGCTTCTGCCTGCGCTCCCAGCAGCAGACCTTCATCGTCAGCTGGCGCAACCCGACCAAGGCCCAGCGCGAGTGGGGCCTGTCGACCTACATCGACGCGCTCAAGGAGGCGGTCGACGCGGTGCTGGCGATCACCGGCAGCAAGGACCTGAACATGCTCGGCGCCTGCTCCGGCGGCATCACCTGCACCGCGCTGGTAGGCCACTACGCCGCGCTCGGCGAGAAGAAGGTCAACGCCCTGACCTTGCTGGTGAGCGTGCTCGACACCACCGTCGACACCCAGGTCGCGCTGTTCGTCGACGAGCAAACGCTGGAGGCGGCCAAGCGCCACTCCTACCAGGCCGGGGTGCTCGAAGGCAGCGACATGGCCAAGGTGTTCGCCTGGATGCGCCCCAACGACCTGATCTGGAACTACTGGGTCAACAACTACCTGCTCGGCAACGAGCCGCCGGTGTTCGACATCCTGTTCTGGAACAACGACACCACCCGCCTGCCGGCCGCCTTCCACGGCGACCTGATCGAGATGTTCAAGAACAACCCGCTGACCCGCTCCGACGCCCTCGAAGTGTGCGGCACCGCCATCGACCTGAAGAAGGTCGACTGCGACATCTACAGCGTCGCCGGCACCGCCGACCACATCACCCCGTGGCAGTCGTGCTACCGCTCGGCGCACCTGTTCGGCGGCAAGATCGAGTTCGTGCTGTCCAACAGCGGCCATATCCAGAGCATTCTCAACCCGCCGGGCAACCCCAAGGCGCGCTTCATGACCGGCGAGGACCGCCCGGACGATCCGGTGGCCTGGCAGGAGAACGCCATCAAGCATGCCGACTCCTGGTGGCTGCACTGGCAGGCCTGGCTGGGCGAGCGCGCCGGCGAACTCAAGAAGGCGCCTACAAAGCTGGGTAACCGCACCTATACCGCAGGCGAGGCCGCACCGGGAACATACGTGCACGAGCGTTGAACCGAACCGCCGCGATGGGCCTGTCGGTGCATCGCGGCGCTACCTTCACCACAGAGTCACGCGCATGCCGCAACCGTACATCTTCAGGACCGTAGAGCTGGACGAGCAGTCCATCCGCACCGCGGTCCGCCCGGGCAAGCCACACCTGACACCGCTGCTGATCTTCAACGGCATCGGCGCCAACCTCGAGCTGGTGTTCCCGTTCATCGAGGCGCTGGACCCGGACCTGGAGGTCATCGCCTTCGACGTGCCCGGGGTCGGCGGCTCGTCGACGCCCCGCCACCCCTACCGCTTTCCCGGCCTGGCCAAGCTGACCGCGCGCATGCTCGACTATCTGGACTACGGCCAGGTCAATGTCATCGGCGTGTCCTGGGGCGGCGCCCTGGCCCAGCAGTTCGCCCACGACTACCCCGAGCGCTGCAAGAAGCTGGTACTGGCCGCCACCGCCGCCGGCGCGGTGATGGTACCGGGCAAGCCCAAGGTGCTGTGGATGATGGCCAGCCCACGGCGCTACGTGCAGCCCTCCCATGTGATCCGCATCGCCCCGCTGATCTACGGCGGCGGCTTCCGGCGCGACCCGGACCTGGCCATGCAGCATGCCGCCAAGGTCCGCTCGGGCGGCAAGCTGGGCTACTACTGGCAGCTGTTCGCCGGGCTCGGCTGGACCAGCATCCACTGGCTGCACAAGATCCACCAGCCCACCCTGGTGCTGGCCGGCGACGACGATCCGTTGATCCCCCTGATCAACATGCGCCTGCTGGCCTGGCGAATTCCCAATGCCCAGCTACACATAATCGACGACGGCCACCTGTTCCTGATCACCCGGGCCGAGGCCGTCGCGCCGATCATCATGAAATTCCTCGAGCAGGAACGCCAACGCGCGGTCATGCACCCCCGGCCCGCTGCGCGCACCTGATGCCGATCGCGGGACAAGCCCGCACCCACCGCCCCGGAAAAGCTGGCGTGGGAGCGGGCTTGCCCCGCGATCGGTCCGATTGCTAAACGATGGAGTGTTGGCATGAAAGACAAACCGGTGCCCGTCACCAGCATGAACGTGCAGAACGCCATCACCGGCCTGCGCGGTCGCGACCTCATTTCGACCCTGCGCCAGGTCGGCAGGATCAGCCTGCGCAACCCGCTGCACACCGCCCACCACCTGCTGAGCCTGGGCGGCCAACTGGGCCGCGTGTTGATCGGCGACAGCCCCTATCAGCCTAACCCCCGCGACACGCGATTCAGCGACCCGACCTGGAGCCAGAACCCGTTCTACCGTCGCGGCCTGCAGGCCTACCTGGCCTGGCAGAAGCAGACCCGCCTGTGGATCGAGGAAAGCAGCCTGGCCGACGATGATCGCGCCCGGGCACAGTTCCTGTTCAACCTGGTCAGCGATGCCTTCGCCCCCAGCAACTCGCTGCTCAACCCCCTGGCGGTCAAGGAGCTGTTCAACACCGGCGGCCTGAGCCTGCTGCGCGGGGCCAGCCACCTGCTCGACGACCTGCGCCACAACGACGGCCTGCCGCGCCAGGTGGACGAACGGGCCTTCGAGGTCGGCGGCAACCTGGCCGCCACCCCCGGCGCGGTGGTGTTTCGCAACGAGCTGCTGGAGCTGATCCAGTACAAGCCCATGAGCGAGAAACAGTACGCCCGGCCGTTGCTGGTGGTACCGCCGCAGATCAACAAGTTCTACATCTTCGACCTGGGCCCGACCAACAGTTTCGTCCAGTACATGCTCAAGCAGGGCCTGCAGGTGTTCATGGTCAGCTGGCGCAACCCTGACCCGCGCCACCGCGAATGGGGCCTGTCCAGCTACGTGCAGGCCCTGGAGGAAGCGCTCAATGCCTGCCGCAGCATCAGCGGCAGCCGCGATCCCAACCTGATGGGCGCCTGCGCCGGCGGCCTGACCATGGCCGCCCTGCAAGGCCACCTGCATGCCAAGAAACAGCTGCGCAAGGTGCGCAGCGCCACTTACCTGGTGAGCCTGCTCGACAGCCAGTTCGACAGCCCAGCCAGCCTGTTCGCCGACGAGCAGACCGTGGAGGCGGCCAAGCGCCGCTCGTACCAGCGCGGCGTGCTCGACGGCGGCGAAGTGGCGCGGATCTTCGCCTGGATGCGCCCCAACGACCTGATCTGGAACTACTGGGTCAACAACTACCTGATGGGCAAGACCCCGCCGGCGTTCGACATTCTCTACTGGAACGCCGACAACACCCGCCTGCCCGCCGCCCTGCACGGCGACCTGCTGGACTTCTTCAAACTCAACCCGCTGACCTTCCCCGAAGGGCTGGAAGTGTGCGGTACGCCGATCGACCTCAAGCAGGTCGGGCTGGACAGCTTCACCGTGGCCGGCAGCAACGACCACATCACCCCGTGGGACGCCGTTTACCGCTCGGCCCTGCTGCTCGGCGGCGATCGGCGATTCATCCTGGCCAACAGCGGCCATATCCAGAGCATCATCAACCCGCCCGGCAACCCCAAGGCCTACTACCTGGAAAACCCCAAGCTCTCCAGCGACCCACGGGCCTGGTTCCACGATGCCCAGCGCCGCGACGGCAGTTGGTGGCCACTGTGGCTGGAATGGATCACCGAGCGCTCGGGTACGCTGAAGACACCCCGCGAGGAACTGGGCAACGCCACCTATCCGCCGCTGGGCCCCGCGCCGGGCAGCTACGTATTGGCGCGCTGACCGGATGAAGACCCGCGACCGTATCCTCGAATGTGCCTTGCAGCTGTTCAACCGCCAGGGCGAACCGAACGTCTCGACCCTGGAGATCGCCAACGAACTGGGGATCAGCCCCGGCAACCTGTACTACCACTTCCACGGCAAGGAGCCACTGGTGATCGGCCTGTTCGAGCGCTTCGAAGAGGAGCTGATGCCACTGCTCGATCCGCCCCTGGATGTGCGCCTGGACGCCGAGGACTACTGGCTGTTCCTGCACCTGATCGTCGAGCGCATGGCCCAGTACCGCTTTTTGTTCCAGGACCTGTCCAACCTCACCGGGCGCCTGCCCAAGCTGGCGCGGGGCATGCGCAGCCTGATCAACGCCCTCAAGCGCACCTTGGCCGCGTTGCTGGCCAGCCTCAAGGGCCAGGGCCAGGTGACCAGTGAGACCCAGGCGCTGGGGCAACTGGTGGAGCAGATCACCCTGACCCTGATGTGCTCGCTGGACTACCAGCGGGTGCTGGGGCGCGAGGGCGACGTGGGGGTGGTGGTATACCAGGTGATGATGCTGGTGGCGCCGCATCTGCAGGCACCGGCGCGCAGCGCGGCGGAGCAGTTGGCGATGCGGTATCTGGAAGGCTGAAACGATCACGGGGCAAGCCCACCCCCACGCGTCCTGTACAGGCTTCGTGGGAGCGGGCTTGCCCCGCGATCAGGGCGACGCGGTGTCAGGCCTGGGTGGCCGCGTTCACCGGTGCCGACGGCGTGCTGCTGGCCGGGGCCGCGCTCGGGGCCGGAGCCGCGGTGGCGGCGGGCGTTGGAGCTGCCGGCTTGGCTGCCACAGGCTTGGCCGGGGCGGCTTTTTTCACGGCCGGTTTCTTGGCCGCAGCGGTTTTGACCGCTGGTTTGGCCGCCGCTGGCTTGGCTGCCGGTTTGGCCGCTGCGGTTTTCGCCGCAGGCTTGGCCGCCGGTTTTGCCGCGGCGGTCTTGGCCGCAGGCTTGGCTGCCGCCTTGGCCAGGGGCTTGGCCGCGGTCTTGCTGGCACTGGCCTTGGAGATCGGAGTCACCGACGCACCGGTCAGTTTCTCGATCTGCTTGGTCAGCGAGTCGACCTGCTGGTGCAGGGCCTTGATCTCATTGCGGCTGGGCACGCCCAGGCGCGAGATGGCGCTGTTCAGGCGCTTGTCGAAGGCCTCTTCCAGCTCGCTCCACTTGCCCAGCGCACGGTCCTTCACGCCAGATACCCGGGAGTTGGTCGACGACTTGGCGCTTTCGGCCACGTCTTCGGCGGTTTTCTTCGCCTGCTTCTCGGCCTTTTCGCCATCCTTCACCAGCGAATCGAACAGCTTCGGACCATCCTGGTCGACCTTGGAGTAGATACCCAGGCCAGCCAACCAGATCTTGCGGGAGTACTTCTCGATTCCGCCGATCCAGGAGCTGCCTTCTTTCTCGGTGTTCTTCTTGCCAGCCATCCTGCTCTCCTTATGGTTTGTGCGCGACGCGCTCGAGCAGCTCGTGCAGCTGTTCAAGCTTGATGGACAACGCCTCAACGTCATGTTTAGACGGAATGCCGAGGCGATTCAAGGCGCGACCGACACGGGCATCGAAGGCTTTCTCGATTTTGTCCAGTTGGACCTCGACCTTGCCGCGTACCCGGCTGACTTCCTGGGTGGCTTCATCGAGATGGCCGTTGGCGGCCTCGATCTCTTTATCCAGGCGCTTCTTGCCGCGTTTCTCGACGCCTTCGCCGGCCTTCACCAGCTCCTTGAAGTAGTCGGAACCTTCCTGGCCGACGCGGGCGTAGGCACCGATGCCCGCCAGCCAGATCTTGCGGGCGTAGCCGCGCACCTCGCCCAGGGTACTGCCTTGGGCGTCGTCTTTCTGCTTGAGATTCACTTTGGCCATGCTCTGCACCTCATGCTCGTTCAAGGGGAGGGAGGAACTGCCCTGGGAGGCAGGGCTTGAGCGTGAAGGTAGGCGGAAAAATTAGAATCCTCACCCTAAGGTGGGGTCATGCAGCGTTTGCGTTTGCGTGGGAGCGGGCTTGCCCCGCGATAGCTATTGCCCGGGCTGGCGCTATCGCGGGGCAAGCCCGCTCCCACAATACCTGCTCCCACAAGGCCCGCGCCCGCAAACAACAATGAGCGCGCAGTGTCAGGCCAGGGCCTTGTCCAGCGCCCGCTCGATCTCGCCCTTGATGCTACCGCTCATCATCGACAGCATCATGCCCAGCTTCAGCTCGACGCGGATGGTGTCCTCGCCAATGTGCACGCTGCCGTTGGCGCCGCTGCGCGTCACATCGACGCGGTCGCCATTCCAGGTGGCCTTGAGGTCGTATTCGCGGCTGAGCCTGTCGACCAGCGCCTCGGCCTTGGCACGGGCGGCGTCACGGCCGAGGGAGTGTTTGCGTTCAACGCTGATCTGGGTCATGCGGGTGATCCTGGATATGAAGACATAATCGCCATTATGCCCGCCCCCTCTGCATGACACACCCCGCCAAGACAAATCCGCCCGCAGCCCCTAGAATGGCCGTAATTTTTTTCTGGTGAAGCGATATGACCGACCAGCGCAAAGGCGACCACGCCGAACCCACTACCCACTTCGGCTACCAGGACGTGCCCGAGAGCCAGAAGGCGAAGAAAGTCGCCGAGGTGTTCCACTCGGTGGCCGCCAAGTACGACCTGATGAACGACGTGCTGTCCGGCGGCATGCACCGCCTGTGGAAGCGCTTCACCATCGAGCTGTCCGGCGTGCGCAGCGGCAACCGGGTGCTGGACATCGCCGGTGGCACGGGCGATCTGGCCGCCAAGTTCTCGCGCCTGGTCGGCCCGACCGGCCAGGTGGTACTGGCCGACATCAACGATTCGATGCTCAAGGTCGGCCGTGACCGCCTGCTCGACCGCGGCGTGGCCGGCAACATCGAGTTCGTCCAGGCCGACGCCGAGAAGCTGCCGTTCCCGGACAACCACTTCGACTGCGTGACCATCGCCTTCGGCCTGCGCAACGTGACCCACAAGGACGAAGCCATCCGCTCCATGCTGCGGGTGCTCAAGCCCGGTGGCCGCCTGTTGATCCTGGAGTTCTCCAAGCCGACCAACAAGCTGATGTCCAAGGCCTACGACGCCTACTCGTTCGCCTTCATGCCGCTGGCTGGCAAGCTGATCACCAATGACTCGGAAAGCTACCGTTACCTGGCCGAATCGATCCGCATGCACCCCGACCAGGAAACGCTCAAGAGCATGATGGTCGAGGCCGGCTTCGACCGCGTCACCTACCACAACATGACCAGCGGAATCGTCGCCGTGCACCGGGGGATCAAGCCCTGATGCTCCTGGCCGGCCTGCTCGCCAGCGCCGAGCACGGGCTCAACCGTGTCCTGCGCCTGGACAGCACCGCCCTCCCGCGCCTGGCGGCGCTGGAAGGGCGGGTGATCGAGATCGACTGCGTGCAGCCGGCCCTGAAGCTGTTCGTGCTGCCCGACGAGGAAGGCCTGATGCTCGCCGTCCACTGGGAGGGCGAGGTCGACTGCACCCTGCGCGCCCCCGCCGGGCGCCTGGCGCAGCTGGCCCTGGCCAAGGACAAGACCGCCGTGCTGCACAGCCCCCAGGTCGAACTGCATGGCGACAGCGCCGTGCTGCTCGACCTGTTCGGCATCGTGCAGGACCTGGAGCTGGACTGGGAATACGAGCTGCAGCGCTGGCTGGGCCCGGTGCCCACCGCGCTGATCGCCGGCCACCTGCGCCTGCGCGCGCGCTGGACCCGCCAGGGCCTGGCCCGCTTCGGCGAGAACCTCTCCGAGTACCTGGCCGAGGAATCCCGCACCCTGGTCGGCAAACGCGAAGCCGAAGCGGCGTTCAGCGAGCTCGATGCGCTGAAGGTCGACATCGAACGTCTCGAGGCGCGCCTGCGCCGCCTCGCCCACATTCTTGATACCAGCGATAACGCATGAAGCTGCTCGCCGTCCGCCGTCTGTTGCGCATCCAGCGCGTCGTGATCCGCTACCGCCTCGATGACCTGCTGTTCGAACAGCCCCTGCTGCCCTGGTGGCTGGCCAGCCTGCGCCTGCTGATGCCCTGGCGCTGGCTGCCGCGCAAGCCCCTGGAGCTGAGCCGCGGCGCGCGCCTGCGCCTGGCGCTGCAGGACCTGGGGCCGATCTTCATCAAGTTCGGCCAGTTGCTCTCCACCCGCCGCGACCTGCTGCCCACCGACATCGCCGACGAGCTGATGCTGCTGCAGGACCGGGTACCGCCATTTGACCCGCAGCACGCCGTGGCGCTGATCGAGGAACAGCTCGGGGCGAAGGTGGGCGAGGTGTTCAGCCGCTTCGACGTCGAGCCGCTGGCCTCGGCCTCGGTGGCCCAGGTCCACGCCGCGCGCCTGAAGAGCGGCGAGGAAGTGGTGGTCAAGGTGGTGCGCCCAGGCCTCAAGCCGGTCATCGCCCAGGACCTGGCCTGGCTGTTCCTGATCGCCAAGGCCGCCGAGCGCGCCTCGGCCGATGCCCGCCGCCTGCACCCGGTGGAGATCGTCGGCGACTACGAGAAGACCATCTACGACGAGCTCGACCTGCTGCGCGAGGCGGCCAACGCCAGCCAGCTGCGACGCAACTTCGAAGGCTCCGAGCTGATGTACGTACCCCAGGTGTACTGGGACTTCTGCCGGCCCAAGGTGCTGGTGATGGAGCGCATCTACGGCGTGCCGGTCACTGACATGGCCACCCTGGCCGACCAGCGCACCGACATGAAGATGCTCGCCGAGCGGGGGGTGGAAGTGTTCTTCACCCAGGTGTTCCGCGACAGCTTCTTCCACGCCGACATGCACCCGGGCAACATCTTCGTCAGCACGGTCAAGCCGTGGAGCCCGCAGTACATCGCCATCGACTGCGGCATCGTCGGCAGCCTGACGGCCGAGGACCAGGACTACCTGGCCCGCAACCTGATCGCCTTCTTCAAGCGCGATTACCGCCGCGTGGCCCAGCTGCACATCGATTCGGGCTGGGTGCCGGCGCAGACCAAGGTCACCGAGTTCGAGGCGGCGATCCGCACCGTGTGCGAGCCGATCTTCGAGAAGCCGCTCAAGGACATCTCCTTCGGCCAGGTGCTGATGCGCCTGTTCCAGACCGCCCGGCGCTTCAACATGGAAGTCCAGCCGCAGCTGGTGCTACTGCAGAAGACCCTGCTCAACATCGAAGGCCTGGGCCGTCAGTTGTATCCGGACCTGGACCTGTGGAGCACCGCCAAGCCGTTCCTCGAGCGCTGGATGCGCGAGCGCATGAGCCCGAAGGCGGTGATCGGCAACCTGTACAGCCAGGCCGAGCAACTGCCGCACCTGGCCGACATGACCCGCGACCTGCTCGAACGCCTGTCGCAACCGCACCTGCACGATGCGCAACTGCCCGAGCGGCGCCGCGCCGGCGACAACTGGGCGCTGCGCCTGCTCGGCGCCGGCCTGCTCGGCGGCGGCGCCACCCTGGCCGCCGGTGCCGTCAGCCTCAGCGCCCCGGCCGCCTGGCCGGCGTGGCTGATGCTGGCCGCCGGCCTGTACCTGATCGTGCGCCGATAGCCAGCCGCGCCGCCGGCTGGCACACTAGCGCAAAGGGGCCCGGTACGGGAGCGGGCCCGGTTTGGAGTCGACGATGAAAGACTGGCTGGACGAGATCAAGTGGAACAGCGATGGCCTGGTGCCGGCGATCGCCCAGGACCACAAGACCGGGCGCGTGCTGATGATGGCCTGGATGAACCGTGAATCCCTCGCCCTGACCGCCGCCGAGCATCGCGCCATCTACTGGTCGCGCTCGCGGGGCAAGCTGTGGCGCAAGGGCGAAGAGTCGGGCCATGTGCAGAAACTGCATGAAATGCGCCTGGACTGCGACGCCGACGTGATCATCCTGATGGTCGAGCAACTGGGTCATATCGCCTGCCATACCGGCCGCGAAAGCTGCTTCTACCGCGTCTTCGAGGACGACCAGTGGAAAATCGTCGACCCGGTCCTGAAGGATCCGGACGCCATCTACAGCGCAGGACACTGACATGAGCGACACCCTGAACCGCCTCGCCGAGGTGCTGGAAGAACGCAAGCACGCGGCGCCGGACAGCAGCTACGTGGCCAGCCTGTATCACAAGGGCCTGAACAAGATTCTCGAGAAGCTCGGCGAAGAGTCCATCGAGACCATCATCGCCGCCAAGGATGCCGCCTCCAGCAAGGATTACAGCGATGTCATCTATGAAACCGCAGACCTGTGGTTTCATAGCCTGGTCATGCTCAGCGCGCTGGGCCAGCATCCGCAGGCGGTGCTTGACGAGCTGGAGCGTCGGTTCGGGTTGTCCGGGCATGACGAGAAGGCTGCGCGTCAGCCTTCTGCCTGAAGATTGCCGGGGGCGCGTTGCGCCCCTTTCGCGACACAAGGCCGCTCCTACAGGGGGCCGCGTCGCCTGAACGATTCGCTGAACCCTGTGATGGGCTGCAAGGCAGCCCCGGGGCCCGATAGACCGACACACATTTTTCAGGAGTACGAAATGGGCATTTTTGACTGGAAACACTGGATCGTCCTGCTGGTCGTCGTGGTGCTGGTGTTCGGCACCAAGAAACTGAAGAACTTCGGCAGCGACCTGGGCGAATCGATCAAGGGCTTCCGCAAGGCCATGAACGAAGAAGAAACCAAGCCCGCCGAGCAGACCCCGCCGCCGGCGCAACCGGTTCCGCCGGTGCAGAACACCGCGCAGCAGGCCCAGGGCCACACCATCGAGGGCCAGGCCCAGCCGGTCCAAGAGCCGCAGCGGAAAGACTGACCCATGTTCGGCATCAGTTTCAGCGAGCTGCTGCTCGTCGGCCTGGTCGCCCTGCTGGTGCTCGGCCCCGAGCGCCTGCCGGGGGCCGCGCGCACCGCGGGCCTGTGGATCGGCCGCCTCAAGCGCAGCTTCAACGCGATCAAGATGGAGGTCGAGCGCGAGATCGGCGCCGACGACATCCGCCGCCAGCTGCACAACGAGCACATCCTGCAGATGGAGCAGGAGGCCAAGCGCATCCTCAATCCGCTGACGCCACCGGCGCAGCCCACGGCCAGCGCTGAAACGCCCGCCACACCCGCCGTCGAAGCCGCCCCCGCGCAGCCGACCGCGACGCCACCCTCCGAGCCGCCCCAACCGCCACGAGCCCCATGAGCGAGAATCCGGAACATGACCAGCCGATGCCGCTGGTCTCGCACCTGACCGAACTGCGCACCCGCCTGCTGCGCTGCGTCGCCGCCATCTTCCTTATCTTCGCCGGGCTGTTCTCCTTCGCCCAGCAGATCTACACCCTGGTCTCGGCGCCGCTGCGCGCGCACCTGCCGGCCAACGCGACGATGATCGCCACCGACGTGGCCTCGCCGTTCCTGACGCCGTTCAAGCTGACCATGATCGTCTCGCTGTTCCTGGCGATCCCGTTCATCCTGCAGCAGATCTGGGGGTTCATCGCCCCGGGCCTGTACCGCCACGAAAAGCGCATTGCCATCCCGCTGCTGGTATCGAGCATTTTCCTGTTCTATGCCGGCATGGCCTTCGCCTACTTCCTGGTGTTCCCGCTGATCTTCGGCTTCTTCGCCAGCGCCACCCCCGAGGGCGTGTCGATGATGACTGACATTTCCAGCTACCTCGACTTCGTCATGACCCTGTTCTTCGCCTTCGGCGTCGCCTTCGAGATCCCGGTGGCGGTGGTGCTGCTGGTGTGGATCGGCGTGGTCGACGTGCAGTACCTGAAGAAGATCCGCCCGTACGTGATCATCGGCTGCTTCGTGGTCGGCATGATCCTCACCCCGCCGGACATCTTCTCCCAGACCCTGCTGGCCGTGCCCATGTGGCTGCTGTTCGAGGTCGGCGTGCTGTGCGGCAGCCTGATCCGCAAGCGCAGCCACGAGCCGGACGAAGCGAGCAACGACCACAACGACCAGCCGCCAGCGACCCAACCGTGAACCTGTTGCTTCTTGAAGAAGCCGACTTCGTGTCGGCCGACCGTGTCGTCCTGGCCGATCGCCGCTTCACCCACATGCAGGAGATCCACCGCGTGGCGGTGGGCGACAGCCTGCGCGTCGGGCGCATCGGCGGCCTGATGGGCAAGGCCGAGGTCATCCGCCTCGAAGGCCATGAGGCCGAACTGCAAGTGGCCTTCGACCAGCTGCCACCCGCCAAGCTGCCGCTGACCCTGGTGCTGGCCGTGCCCCGCCCGAAAATGCTGCGCCGGCTGTTCCAGACGGTCGCCACCCTGGGCGTGCCGCGGCTGATCCTAGTCAACAGCTACAAGGTCGAGAAGAGCTTCTGGCAGACGCCGTTTCTGCAGCCCGAGACCATCCGCGAAAACCTCATTCTCGGCCTGGAGCAGGCCCGCGACACGGTGCTGCCGGAAGTGATCATCGAGAAGCGCTTCAAGCCCTTCGTCGAAGACCGCCTGCCCGCCATCGCCGAAGGCACCCTGGGCCTGGTCGGCCATCCCGGCCCCTACCCTGCCTGCCCGCGCGCCGTGGAAGGCCCGGTGACCCTGGCGATCGGCCCCGAAGGCGGCTGGATCCCCTACGAGGTCGAGTTGCTCGGCAAGGCCGGCCTGGCCCCGGTGCAACTGGGCGATCGTATCCTGCGGGTGGAAACGGCGGTCACCGCCCTGCTCTCGCGAATTTTCTGACGCAAAGGTCAGGTTTTTACCATCAAGTTTCCCCGCCCCGCGCCGATGGCCTGTGCAACAGAACAATAATCCGCACTGCCACGCGCCGGGGAGTCGTCTATGTACCGTTGGTTTGCCCAGTCACTGGGAAATGTAAGCGTCAATCGCAAGTTGGGGATCGGCTTCGGCCTGGTGCTGCTGCTCACGCTCGGCATCACCTTCACCGGCTGGCTGGGCATCGACAGCGTCACCAGCCGTGGCGACAAGCTCGGCAACATCTCGGTGATCCACCAGTACACCCAGGACCTGCGCCTGGCCCGCCTGGGCTATGAGCGCAACCGTGACGACGCCGCCGTGGCGGAACTGGAAAAGGCCCTGGGCAATCTCGAGCGCCAGATTCAGTTCATGCTCGGCCAGATCGAGCTCCCCGCCGACCGCCAGCGCCTGGACAAGCAGCAGGACGCCGTGCGCCAGTACCAGCAGGCCTTCGCCGAACTCAAGCAGGCCGGCCAGCGCCGCGAGGCCAGCCGGGCCACCCTGGGCGACAGCGCCGACAAGGCCGCCGAGCTGATCGGCAAGGTCCAGCAGCGCCTGCTGCAGGGCGGTGATATCCAGCAGTACCAGGAGGTGGTGCAGGTCGCCGCCCTGTTGCAGCAGGCACGCTTCCAGGTGCGCGGCTACACCTACAGCGGCAAGGCCGAGTTCCAGCAGACCGCCCTCGGCGCCATCGACCAGGCCATGACCATGCTCAAGGCGCTGCCGGGCAAGCTTCCGGCCGAGTTCGCCGCCAGCCTCGACGACGCCGCCAGCGCATTGGCCGCCTACCGCGACGCGGTGAACCAGTTCGGCAACGCCCAGGCCGCCAGCGAGCAGGCGCTGACGCGCATGTCCGCGCAAGGCCAACTGCTGCTGGTTACCAGCCAGGAAATGAGCGTTTCGCAAACCACCGTGCGCGACCAGGGCACCCAGCAGGCCAAGACCCTGCTGGCCGGCGCCACCGCACTGGCGCTGCTGCTGGGGGTGCTGGCGGCCTTCGCCATCACTCGGCAGATCATCGTGCCGCTGCGCCAGACCCTCGCCGCCGCCGAGCGCGTGGCCGGCGGCGACCTGCGCCAGGACCTCAAGGCTGATCGACGCGACGAACTGGGCCAGTTGCAGGCCAGCATGCAGCGCATGACCCAGGGCCTGCGCGAGCTGATCGGCGGCATCGGCGACGGCGTGACGCAGATCGCCAGCGCCGCCGAGGAACTGTCGGCGGTCACCGAGCAGACCAGCGCCGGGGTCAACAACCAGAAGGTCGAGACCGACCAGGTTGCCACCGCCATGAACGAGATGACCGCCACCGTCCAGGAAGTGGCGCGCAACGCCGAGCAGGCCTCGGAAGCGGCGCTGATGGCCGACCAGCAGGCCCGCGAGGGCGACAAGGTGGTGGGCGAGGCGATCAGCCAGATCGAGCGCCTGGCCGGCGAGGTGGTCAATTCCAGCGAAGCGATGAGCCAGCTCAAGGCCGAGAGCGACAAGATCGGCAGCGTGCTCGATGTGATCAAGTCGGTGGCCCAGCAGACCAACCTGCTGGCGCTCAACGCCGCCATCGAGGCCGCCCGCGCCGGCGAAGCGGGCCGTGGCTTCGCCGTGGTCGCCGACGAGGTGCGCAGCCTGGCCCAGCGCACCCAGCAGTCCACCGAGGAGATCGAGGAGCTGATCGCCAGCCTGCAGAACGGCACCGAGCGCGTGGCCAGCGTCATGGACAGCAGCCGCGCCCTGACCGACAGCAGCGTCGAACTGACCCGCCGCGCCGGCGACTCGCTGGGTACCATCACCCGCACCGTGTCGTCGATCCAGTCGATGAACCAGCAGATCGCCACCGCCGCCGAGCAACAGAGCGCCGTGGCCGAAGAGATCAACCGCAGCGTGATGAACGTACGCGACATCTCCGACCAGACCTCGGCGGCGAGCGAGGAGACCGCCAGTTCCAGCGTCGAGCTGGCCCGCCTGGGGACGCATCTGCAGGGTTTGGTGGGGCGTTTCAGGCTCTAATTCGCGGCTTGCGGGCTGTAGGCCTTACCCTTCAACCCGCAGAGAATTTTCCTACTCGATTTGCAGGTCCAGTCCGACGGACTTCCGGCCGATGAGCAAGGGCCATGGCGGCATTCTGCCGCCACGGCCTTTTCTCAATTGGACGGAGACCTGCCATGTTCGGATACCTTGACCGCCAGCTCGGCAACCTCGGCGTCGGGCTCAAGCTCGCCCTGGGTTTCGCCGTGGTGCTGCTGCTCACCCTGGCCACCACCCTTAGCGGCTGGAGCGCACTGGACGGTGCCATCGAGCGCTCGGAGCAGCTCGGCGACATCGGCCAACTCAACGACCTGACCCGTGACCTGCGCGCCGAGCGCATCACCTACCGGGTACTCGCCGACGACGTCAGCAAGACCCGCATCGCGACTATCCTGGAGCAGTTGCACGACCGCCTGACCCTGCTGCAGCAACGCAGCGGCGTCGATTCGTCGCGACAGATGCTGAGCCAGAAACTGCAGTTGCTGCAGCGCCTGAAAGCCGACTTCGCCATCCTGCAAGGCACCGTGGACAGCCGCGAAGGCTTGCGTGCGGCGATGCAGGCGCAGGCAGGCGTGCTCGAAAGCGTGATCGACGAACTGCAGACCCAGGCCTTGCTGAAGCTGCCGGGCGATGGCCGGCAGGGTAGCGTGGTCGGGCTCATGGATACCCTGGGCCGCCATATCGAGTCCGCCAGCCAGCAGAGCCTGGTGCCGGCCTATGCCTTCTCGCCCCGGGACAGCTTCGCCAGCATGGGCGATGCCGCGCTGCAGGCGGCGGACACCAGCCTGGGTCAGTTGCTGCGGGCTATCGCCCCGCTGGAGCTGCCCGGCACGCTGACCCAACGCCCGCAGGTGGAACTGGACCGCTACAGCGACACCCTGCGCCAATACCGCGACACCGCGCTCAAGGTCGAGCAGTTGCAGGACGGCATGGAGAAAATGGGCGACGAGCTGCAGGCCGTGAGCCGTGAACTGAGCGAGCGCAAGGTCGAGCAGCGCGACAACGAGGCCCTGGCCGACCGTTCGCTGCTGACCAGCGTGGCCGTGCTGGCGCTGCTGTTCGGCATCCTCGCCGCCTGGCTGATCACCCGGCAGGTCACCCAGCCCCTGCGCCAGGTGCTGGCCCAGGCGGAGCGCATCGCCCGTGGCGACCTCAGCCAAGTACAGACGGTGCAGCGCCGCGACGAGATGGGCCAGTTGCAGGCGAGCATGCGCGAGATGACCTTGAGCTTGCGCGAGCTGCTCGGCGGCATCGACCAGGGCGTCGGTCACCTGTCCCGGGCCGCGACGGCGCTGGCCGGCGCCAGCGTGGACACCCGCGAGCGCATTGGCCAGCAACAAGAGGAGACCGACCAGGTGGCCACGGCCATGAACCAGATGAGCGCCACGGTGCAGGAGGTCGCGCAGAACGCCGAGCAGGCCTCGCAGGCGGCCACCACCGCCGACCGCCAGGCACAGCTGGGTGACGAGGTGGTGGCCGAGGCGATTGCCCGCATCGAGCAGCTGGCCGGGCAGATGGACCATTGCCTGGCGGCCATGGGTCACCTGGCCGGTGAAAGCCAGCGCATCGGTTCGATTCTCGATGTGATCAAGTCGGTGTCCGAGCAGACCAACCTGCTGGCGCTCAACGCTGCCATCGAGGCGGCCCGGGCCGGTGAGGCCGGGCGCGGTTTCGCCGTGGTGGCCGACGAGGTGCGCGGCCTGGCCCAGCGTACGCAGCAGTCGACCGAGGAGATCGAGTTGCTGATCGACAACCTGCACCGTGGCACCGATGAGGTGACCGGTCTGTTGGACGACAGCAAGCGCCTGACCGGGCAAAGCGTCGAGCTCAGCCGCAAGGCCGGCGCCGCGTTGGGGCAGATTACCGAGACGGTTTCGACGATCCAGGGGATGAACCAGCAGATTGCCACGGCCAGTGAACAGCAGAGCGTGGTGGCCGAGCAGATCAACCGTAGCGTGATCAATGTGCGGGATGTGTCGGAGCAGACGCGGGCGGCCAGTGAGCAGACGGCGGTTTCGAGTGGGGAGTTGGAGCAGTTGGGGCAGTTGGGGCAGCAGTTGCGGGGCATGGTGGGGCGGTTCAATCTTTAAGCCTTGCAGGCGTGCCCAGATCGCCAGGACCTGAAACCAGACCGACGGCTTTGGCTTTGGCTTTGGCTTCGGCTTCGGCTTCGGCTTCGGCTTCGGCTTCGGCTTCGGCTTCGGCTTCGGCTTCGGCTTCGGCTTCGGCTTCGGCGATCAGAAGATTAACCCCACAGCCAACTAGCGACAGCTGCGTCAGCCCAGGCGCCGCCCGTACTTTCGCGACTT